>JBAQWL010000155.1:0-17686 GCA_049298895.1 Gallionella sp. | reverse complement strand
CAGCCCCAGGATAGCTCCGAGGTTAGACAGCGCAAAAAATCGGTAAACTCGCTCGGCTGTCTTGGGATCGGCATGTTCGCGCGCGAACCACGACTGAATCAACGGGGCAGTAGTGGACAGCATGAAGTACGGTAAGCCGATGGTAGCCATCAGTAAACCAAGAATTCGCCACAATGGATCTTCGCTTCCGACCGGCTTCCAGCCAGCAGCTGCCACTATCGGCAGCGCAGCCAGACTGAACAACAACAACACAATATGGATAGTGCTTTGTGTCTTGTGCTTCAGCAGCCGGTTTGAAATATCAGAGTAGGCGTATCCACCCAGCAATGCAAATTGGAAAAACACCAGGCACGTGGTCCATACCGCAGCGCTGCCGCCGAACCAAGGCAGGATTTGCTTAGCAATGATGGGTTGCACCAAAAATAGCAGGAAGCTGGAAACGAGGATCGTGGCAGCGTAAAGAATCATAGTCCGGGGAGCATCTGAATGGCTAAATTGTCGCAGAAAATAATCTTACTGTGTAGCGCCATAAATTTTTATATCGCTTGATGATTAGCATTGATGCAGGCGTAAAAATGGCATCTTCATACAGACTCAGGCCGACTGCAATTGCAATTGCAGGAACGCGGGGGCATCCGAGACGCTATCAAAGGTAACAAATTCCCAGGCCTGTTCATCTGCAAGCAGTTCACGCAACAAGGCGTTATTCATTGCATGGCCAGACTTATAGCCGGAGAACGCGCCAATCAGTGAGTATCCCAACAAGTAGAGGTCGCCCATTGCGTCGAGCACCTTGTGCTTAACAAACTCATCCTCAAAGCGAAGCCCATCAGCATTCAGAACCCGGTAGTCGTCCATCACGATGGCGTTGTCCAGGCTGCCCCCCAATGCCAGCCCCTGTGCGCGCATATTTTCAACGTCGTGCATAAAACCAAAAGTACGCGCCCTGCTGATGTCATGAATATAGGAATGCTCACCGAGATCCACGGTGACATGCTGCCTTGTATTGGCGAATGCCGGATGGGCGAAATCGATGGTAAAAGTCAATTTATAGCCATGATATGGTTCGAAACACACCCATTTGTCGTCCTGCTTCACTTTTACAATTTTTTTGATACGGATGAATTTTTTGACAGCGGACTGCTCGACGATACCGGCTGATTGCAGAAGAAACACGAAAGTCCCGGCGCTACCGTCCATGATAGGCACTTCCGGACTATCCAGGTCGACGTAAGCATTGTCCACACCCAAACCGGCCAAGGCCGACATCAGATGTTCAATTGTCGCGACACGTACGCCATTCTGTTCCATACAGGTAGACAAACGTGTGTCATGAACCAATTCCGCATGCGCCCGAATGTGTTCAACTGGCTTTACATCTATCCGACGGAACACGATGCCGGTATTAACTGGGGCTGGACGTAACCCGAGCATAACCTTTTCGCCGCTATGCAAGCCAACCCCCGTCACGCTGACAGAACTTTTTAAGGTGCGCTGTTTGACCATTGCTGTTTTGTTTGCTGCAATCATGAAGGCGATTTTACCACAGCCCTATATAGAGTCGAAAAACGATAATCCCATTTCTAATCCGCCTGCTTACGCAGAAATGACGGGATATCCAGTATGTCCATGCCGGACTTCTCCATCGCATTCAACGCTGCCCTGCGTCCACTTCGGATGAAGGCCGGGGTGTCCAATTCCGGATAGTTCACATTGGCATTGACGACCAGCTCATCATTCGTGCCGGTTCTTTGATAGTCCTGATTCTGATACACGATTTCAGGCTTAGCTTGCTTGCGGGTCACCGGAGCACCCAGCCCTGTTGCCACAACGGTCACACGCAATTCGTCGCCCATGCTTTCATCAAACACCGAACCGACAATCACGGTCGCCTCCTCTGCGGCGAACTGGACTGACTCCATCACATCGTCGATCTCTTTCAGCTTCAATTGGCTTGAGGAGGTGATATTCACCAGCACGCCGCGCGCGCCGGTCATATCCATGTCCTCCAGCAGCGGGCTGGCAATCGCGCGCTCGGCTGCAACATGAGCGCGATCCGGTCCAGACGCAATTGCCGACCCCATCATCGCCATACCGTTTTCGGACATCACGGTGCGCACGTCGGCAAAGTCCACATTGATCAAACCGGGCACATTGATCACTTCGGCGATACCAGCCACCGCACCCTGTAGCACCCCATTGGCTGCCTTAAAGGCTTCCGGAAGGGTGACGTCGTTACCCAACACCTCCATCAACTTGGCATTCGGCACAATAATCAAGGAATCAACATATTCATACAGCGCCTCGATACCGGCTTTAGCTAAACGCATTCGGTTACCTTCATAAGCGAAGGGCTTGGTGACTACCGCTACGGTCAGGATGCCCAACTCCTTGGCGATTTGAGCGATGATAGGCGCGGCTCCTGTTCCGGTACCCCCACCCATCCCTGCGGTGATAAATACCATATGAGCTCCACAGATCATCTCTTCGATGCGCTCGCGATCCTCTTCTGCAGCCGCTTGACCGACCGACGGCTTGGCTCCTGCACCCAAGCCCTTGGTAATGTTTGCGCCGATTTGTAGCTGCGTGCGCGCCTTGCTTCGCTTGAGTGCCTGCGCATCGGTATTGATGGCAATGAACTCCACCCCTTGCACACCTTGATCTATCATGTGATCCACAGCATTCCCGCCGCAACCTCCCACACCAATCACCTTGATCACTGCATCCTGAGTTTGTGATTCCATTAATTCAAACATCGCCATCTCCTTTAGTAATTGCAATACTAACCCCAAAAACTACGATTATTTCCTGCTAAAAATTCCCCTGAAACCACGCTTTCATTCTTGCCAACACATCACCAAACGAGTTCGATTGCATGCGTGCCTGCTCATCGCGGTAAAGGTGTTCCATGCCATACAGCAGCAACCCCACGCCGGTAGCCATGCGCGGTGTTTTCACCATATCGGACAACCCGCCGACATATTTCGGGACACCCAATCGTACTGGTAGGTGGAATATTTCCTCGCCCAGTTCGACCATGCCCTGCATGGCACTACTTCCGCCGGTGATCACTATTCCGGACGACAGCAATTCCTCGAAACCACTGCGGCGTAATTCCTGTTGCACCAATGAATACAATTCTTCTACGCGCGGCTCTATCACTTCGGCCAAAGTTTGTCTTGACAGCATCCGCGGACCCCGCTCCCCCACACCAGGCACTTCAATTGCAGCGCCATCCGCCAGTTGTCGCAGTGCGCAGCCATGCTTGATCTTAATGTCATCAGCATCCTGGGTCGGAGTGCGCAACGCCATCGCAATATCATTGGTTATCTGGTCACCCGCGATCGGTATTACAGCGGTATGCCGTATCGCGCCGCCGGTGAACACTGCGATGTCAGTGGTTCCCCCGCCAATATCCACCAGACATACTCCCAATTCCTTTTCATCCTCTTCGAGCACAGCCTTGCTCGAAGCCAGCGGCTGCAGAATCAGTTCGTTGACTTCCAGACCGCAGCGATGAATACATTTCATGATGTTCTGCACTGCCGACACCGCACCACTGACAATATGCACCTCAACATCCAGGCGCATCCCGCTCATGCCCAATGGCTTCTTGATGCCACTCTGGCCATCTATGCTGAATTCCTGCTCAAGGATGTGTAAAATCTGCTGGTCGCCGGGCAAGCTGATCGAACTCGCTGTTTCGATCACCCTTTCTATGTCCGCATGCACGACTTCCTTTTCCTTGATCTTCACCATGCCGCGTGAATTGATGCTGCGAATATGGCTGCCAGCGATACCCGTGTAGACCTCATGTATCTTGCAATCAGCCATTAGTTCAGCCTCTTCCAGCGCGCGCTGGATCGAACCCACCGTCGCTTCGATGTTGACCACCATGCCTTTTTTCATTCCTGATGATTCGTGCATACCCATGCCGATCACTTCCAGCATGCCGTCCAGCTTAATTTCTCCAACGATCGCTACGATCTTGGAGGTGCCGATGTCCAATCCAACCACCAAATTTTTGGTTTCCCTGCTCCTACCCATCTCTCGCACTCCTTAAGTCAGGGAAATTAAGCTCATTAATTTGCTCAAGATCATCAAACTCCATATCCTCTGAACTATCCTCTACCATTTGCTATGCGCTTGACAGCAAACCCGTTGCGATAGCGCAAATCCACATAAGCCAACCTGCCCTCTGAGGTCTGTTTCTGGTCTTCTACCTTCAAACTATAGGGATACGCCGCCACAAACCTCGCTAAACGTTGCTGCATATCTTCACGTCCCAATTTCAGTTCCACGCCGTTATTCAAGCGCATTTTCCAAGCATGGCGTGGCGACAAGACTATCTGTACCGCGTGCAAATCCAGTTCTGCAAGTTGCAAACCAAACTGCGTGTAATGATGCGTTACCACGGTTGAATCGCCCTCCGGCCCAATAAAACTCGGCAATATTTGATCACTCTCAGCAACAAAAACCTCTCCTTGATGGTTCACCAGTGCGCTTTCATTCCATCGTGCCAGTACTTGATGCTCCTCCAACTGAACAGCAAGTCGATTCGGAAATTCGCGTCGAATATTGACGCTGCGCACCCACGGCAGCTTCTCCAAAGACAGCCTTAGGCGATCGATATCCATAGTAATAAAATTGCCTTGTACTTCCGTACGCAACACCTGCAACAGCTGTTCCATAGCGACTTGCTGCAAGGCAGCGGTTAAGCGCACGCTGCGTAACGGGGACACCTCGGGCAGGCGCATCACAAAATATACTGCGCCATACAACACTGCGATCGCGCTGAAGGCCAGCATCGTATTGGCGATATTGCGCAGCAAGGCGGCACTATCCCACATGCGACAGCTCAAGTATGCGCAACACAAGTTGCTCAAAGCTCATCCCAGAGTGGTGTGCCGCCATCGGCACCAAGCTGTGGTCGGTCATGCCGGGCGAGGTATTTACCTCGAGCAAATAGGGCTTGCCTGTCTCATCCATCAGAAAATCGACGCGTCCCCACCCTTCTCCTCCGATCAACACGTAAGCTAACTTTGCCAGCCGATGCATTTCCGCTTCCTGTTCTACGCTCAACCCACTCGGGCACAGATAGCGTGTATCGTCGCGCAGATATTTGGCCTCGTAGTCATAAAACTCATTGGCCGGTTCGATCTTGATCACCGGTAACGTCTGATCGCCCAGGATTGCAACGGTATATTCGCCGCCATCGATACTTTTTTCAGCGAGTACCAGTTTGTCGTGTCTTAGTGCGGCGAGAAATGCCCCTGGCAACTCGCTCAGATCCTTTACCTTGCTGATGCCCACACTTGAACCTTCGTTGGCGGGCTTCACGAACAGCGGCAAACCCAATTGATGCACGACAGCCTTCCAGTCACTCTGCTGTTCCAGCATCACGTAATCCGGTACCGGCAATTTCTCCGCTTGCCACACCAGCTTGGTGCGCCACTTGTCCATACCAAGCGCGGAGGCCAGCACGCCGCTTCCGGTATAAGGTATCCCCAATAATTCCAGCGCGCCCTGCACTGTGCCATCTTCGCCAAATCTGCCGTGCAACGCGATGAACACACGGTCGAATCCCTCGTCAACGAGCGCCTGTAGATTCTGCACTGCGGGATCGAACGGATAGGCATCCACACCGCTGCGCTGCAATGCCGCCAATACTGCCGCACCGCTGTTCAGCGACACCTCGCGCTCGGCGGAGCGTCCGCCCAGCAACACTGCGACCTTGCCAAATGTCATCATTTGATCCATTCAAAACCCAAACCAACCCAGAGCACACAGAGACCGCACAAAAGACGTCTGATATAACCTAATGATCTGTGTAATCTGTGGCTAAACAAGTTTTTCTCCAATAATTCGCACTTCAGGGTGCAGCTTGATGCCAGTCTTTTGCTGTACCACAGACTGCACTTCGTCAATCAACTGCTCGATATCTGCCGCGCTCGCATTACCAGCATTCACAATGAAATTGGCATGTTTTTCGGACACCTGCGCAGCTCCGATGCACTTGCCTTTCAACCCGCACTGCTCAATCAACCGTGCCGCATGGTCGCCGGGCGGATTGCGAAACACCGAACCGGCATTTGGCAGATTCAGCGGTTGAGTGGCAATGCGCTTACTCAACAACTCCCTGATCTCCTGACGCGTGGCTGCGCCTTTACCATGCGCAAATGTCATCCAGGCAGCGAGAAAGAATTCATCTTGGTGAAAGGTGAAAGGTGAAAGGTGGGTCAAATCCCGCGTTTCCCGTTTCACCACATGCCGATAACCGATTTCATAATCGACCGCAGTGCGCACATGCACTTCACCTTGTCGGTTCACCGTCATCACCCTTAACACCTTTTCCCATGTCTCGCTGCCGTAGCAACCGGCATTCATCGCCAGCATTCCGCCCAGCGTGCCGGGTATACCAGCGAAGAATGCCGCACCGCTTAAATCGTGCAACGCTGCAAAACGTGCCAGCTTCGCTCCCGGCACACCGGCTTCAACATATATGCTCCCGTCTATTTCAAGACGCAACTCACCCAACGCGTTATGCAGCAACAGAACCGTGCCGCGCAGGCCGCCATCGCGCACCAGCAGATTGCTGCCCAAGCCCACCACATACAGCGGCTCTTCGAGCGGCGAGTTGCGCAAGAACACCAGCAGATCATCAAGATCGGCTGGTTGATACATGCGTTCGGCCACACCGCCCGCCCGCCAACTGGTGTGCTTGCGCATATCGACTCGCTCGCGTAACGTGCCGCGCAACGATGATTTGGCTAAATGTTTCGACTCGGTCATGTTCATGACTCACCCGAGCGCTGCGCCTGCATGGCAGGCATTTTCCCGGTAGCGTCAGCGTCGCTTATCCCCAGCAACTTGTTCGGCAGAGTACCGATCGATCCTGCTCCCATCGTGACAACCACATCACCATCTCGCGCCATTTGCATGATCGCCTGCGGCATGTCTGCGATCTGTTCGATAAATACCGCTTCGGTTTGCCCGGCCACACGCAAAGCATGCATCAGAGCACGCCCGTTAGCCGCGACGATGGGCGACTCTCCTGCTGCATAGACCTCCGTCAAAACCAACGTGTCAACGCTGCACAAAACTTTCACAAAGTCCTCGAACAAGTCGCGGGTGCGCGTGTAACGATGCGGCTGGAAAGCCAACACCAGACGCCTGCCAGGGAATGCTCCACGCACCCCCTCCAGCGTGGCGGCCATTTCCGCAGGGTGATGTCCGTAATCATCGATCAGTGTGAAGCTGCCACCTTCGGCCAAGCCGACTTCACCATGGTTTTGGAAGCGTCTGTCCACCCCTTCGAATTCCGCCAAGGCGGCAATGATTGCGTCGTTCGCCACGCCCACTTCCAATGCAACCGCTATCGCCGCCAATGCGTTCAAAACATTGTGCATCCCCGCCAGATTGAGCGTGACGTCCAAATCTTTGGGCGAACCATTTTGTCTGCATTGCGCGGTGAAGCGCATCTTTCCACCGTGGTGATGTGCATCAACTGCACGGATCTGAGCGCCCTCGCTGAAGCCGTAAGTTGTCACCGGTTTGCTGATACGCGGCAGAATTTCGCGCACATTGGCATCGTCCACGCACAGCATTGCCCTGCCGTAGAACGGCAAGTGTTCAACGAAATCCACGAATGCTTGCTTGAGCTTTTCAAAATCGTGACCGTAGGTTTCCATATGGTCGGCATCGATGTTGGTGATCACCGCGAGTATCGGTAGCAAATGCAGGAACGAGGCATCCGACTCGTCGGCCTCGACCACGATGAACTCGCCTGTGCCCAGTTTGGCATTGCTGCCGCTGCTGTTGAGCTTGCCCCCGATAACAAAGGTGGGATCGAACCCACCCTTGGCCAGCACACTGGCGGTTAATGATGTCGTGGTGGTTTTGCCGTGCGTGCCGGCCACCGCAATACCCTGGCGCAAACGCATCAACTCGGCCAACATCATGGCGCGCGGCACTACCGGAATATGGCGCGCTCTCGCGGCCTGCACCTCTACATTATCCGTTCCTACAGCAGTAGAAACCACCACCGCGTCCGCATCGGTCAGATGCTGTTCGGCGTGACCCTGAAACACTTTTGCGCCTAGTTTTTTGAGTCGCCTGGTTGCGATGTTCACGCCAAGGTCGGATCCGCTTACTTGAAAACCCAGATTCAACAACACCTCGGCGATGCCACTCATGCCAGAACCGCCGATGCCTACAAAGTGAAGGTGTTTTATTTTGTGCTTCATAAGTCCGCCAGTGCCCCGCAGATTTCGGCGACTTTTAGTGCCGCGCCGGCCTTAGCTACACTACGAGCCTGTACGGCCATTGCCAATAATTTTTCACGGCCCCGCTCGCCTTCCATCAAGTTACGCAACACTTGTGCCAGATTTTCCGTGCTTAACTCGCTCTGCGGCAGCAACAACGCCGCGTGGCGTTCACTTAAAAAACGTGCGTTATGTGTCTGGTGATCGTCAACTGCAAACGGAAACGGGATTAAAATACTAGCCACTCCAGCGGCAGCAAGTTCTGCGACAGTCAGTGCTCCGGCACGACAAATAACCAGATCGGCATTGCCGTATTGCTTTGCCATTTCGTCTATGAACGGTTTAATGTCAGCCTGTATCCCAGCTTGCTGATAAGCGTTTTTAACCGCTTCCAGATACTGCTTCCCGGTTTGATGCACCACATTGAAATGCACATCTTTTTGCAGCAACGCGAGTGCCTGCGGAACAGTTTCATTGATCGCTTTTGCCCCCAAACTGCCACCAAGCACCAGCACATTCAACACGCCTTTGCGCGCGGCAAGACGCTGCTGAGGATCGGGTAATGCAGCTATATCAACACGCACCGGATTGCCACACCAAATCGTATGTGGCAACACCCCAGGGAAACCGCTCAACACCTTTTGGGCGAGCCTCGCCAACACCTTATTACTTAACCCGGCAATAGAATTTTGCTCATGTATTGCCAGGGGTCGACGCAGCAGTGCCGCCATCAACCCACCCGGGAAAGTGATATAACCGCCCATACCCAGCACCACATCGGGACGATGTCTAAGTATCGCGGCAGCACTCTGCCACAACGCAACCAGCAGGTTGAAAGGCAGTAGCAGTTTGCGCAGCAGGCCCTTGCCACGCACCCCGGAAAAACTCACCCACGCCATCTGATAACCACGCTTAGGTACCAGTTCGGCCTCCATGCTGTTGGGTACTCCCAGCCAAGTTACTAGCCAACCCTGTGAGCGCAAAATATCGGCAACGGCAAGGCCGGGAAAAATGTGGCCTCCGGTTCCACCAGCCATGATGAGTATCGAGCGGCTCACACTTGCTGCCCTCGGGACATTCTGCTGTTTTCGTAATCCACACGCAGCAATATTGCTGCCGCAACGCAGTTCGCCACCATTCCACTGCCGCCAAAGCTCAGAAACGGTAAGGTCAGCCCTTTGGTCGGCAACACACCCATATTCACGCCGATATTAATCATCGCCTGCACGCCGATCCACACGCCGATACCTTGGGCAACCAGCGCTGAAAAATTACGCTCGAGAAACGTTGCGTGACGACCTATCTGAAACGCGCGCACCACCAATAGCGCGAACAACAAGATCACCGCGGTCACACCGACCAATCCCAACTCTTCGGCGATTACCGCCATCAGAAAGTCGGTATGTGCCTCAGGCAGGTAGAACAATTTTTCCACGCTGCCACCCAAGCCTACGCCGAACCATTCTCCACGCCCAAAGGCGATCAGTGCGTGGCTCAATTGATAGCCTTTGCCATAAGGATCTGCCCACGGATCCATAAAGCCGGTGACACGCTCCATCCGGTAGGGTGCGTAAGCCGCCAGCGCCGCAAATGCCAGCGGCAGTGATACGGTCAAACCGGCGAACACTCTAAGATTGAAGCCGCCCAGCCACAGCGTTGCCAATGCGATAGTACAAATCACTACCAGCGCGCCCATGTCCGGTTCGAGCAGTAGTAGCACGCCAATCAAAACCATTACAACCAACATTGGCACGAAGGCTTTGACGAACAGATGCTTGACCTTACCTTTGCGCACTGCATAATCCGCTGCATACAGCACCGCGAACAGCTTCATTAATTCGGAAGGCTGTAGATTGATGACTATTAGCGACAACCAGCGACGACTGTAATTCACTTCCCGCCCAATACCCGGAATCAGCACCAACACCAACAATGCTGCCCCGATCAGAAACAAGTAGGGTGCGTAGCTTTGCCATAACCGCACCGGCACCTGAAATGCGAGCAGTCCAGCAGTCACCCCCAGTGTGATGAACACGCCATGGCGGAACAAGTAATAAGCTGGTTGATAGTTGGTAAATTTATTGGCTTCCGCAGTGGCAATCGATGAGGAATACACCATCACCAACCCAAGTGCGAGCAGGCCGACCAATCCCCAAATCAACAATTCGTCGAACTGCGCTCGCGGCGGACTGATGCGCGTTCTGACTAGAGACGGCCTTGCCGCGCCATGGGCAGGATGCAAGTCGCCTGCAGCTTGATCCCGTGAATATCCTAATGGAACCACAATTTCTCCTTGGTCAATCTGCGCACCGCATCAACAAACACCTCGGCACGATGTTCGTAGTTGCGGAACATATCGAAGCTGGCACAAGCCGGTGACAGCAGCACCGCATCACCACGGTGCGCTAATCGCGTAGCAAGCTGCACGGCTTCACTCATATCCTCTGCGCGCAGCACATCCACACCAGACCCATTCAACGCAGCCGCTATCAACGGAGCGTCGCGACCTATCAACACCACAGCTCGTGCATGTTGCGCCACGACCGGATTAAGCGGCATGAAATCCTGTCCCTTTCCTTCTCCACCTACAATCAATACCGCCTTGCATCCCAACCCCTGTAACGCGGCAATTGTCGCTCCGACATTCGTGCCCTTGGAGTCGTCGTAATAGGTGATGCCATTAATCGTTGCCACCCGCTCTACGCGGTGCGGCAATCCCTTGAAGCTTCTCAATGCCTCAAGCAAAACACCCATAGGGAAATTTATCGCTCGACTCAATGCCAATGCAGCCAGAGCGTTAGCCACGTTATGCATTCCGACCACCTGCAACTCACTTGCCTTGATCAAGCGCTGGCTGCCTTGCACCAGCCAAACCTCCCCTGCCGCGCGCTCTATCCCGAATTCGCTTGCTGTGTCGGGAGAGTTCAGGCCGAACGTGATTATCTTGCAATCTTCGCGCGCCATACTCATGCTGCGCTCATCGTCTCGGTTCAAAACCTGCACGTCACAACCGGAGAAAATACGTGCCTTCGCAGCACTGTACTCATGAATATCTGCATATCGATCGAGGTGATCTTCGCTAATGTTCAGTACCGTCGCGGCATCAGCATTCAGATTGCTGGTGGTTTCCAACTGAAAACTGGACAACTCCAGCACCCACACCTCGGGCTGGTTAACACCGCGCTCCAACACCACATCAAGCACCGCCGGGGAGATGTTTCCGGCTGACACCACATCTTTTCCTGCTGCCTTGCACAGGTGCTCAACCATGCTGGTGACAGTGGTCTTGCCGTTGGATCCGGTGATTGCGAGAATGTGTGGACGGTTATCCTTCGGCAAGGATTGGGCGAATAATTCTATGTCGCCCACTACCGCGATACCTCGCGCGACTGCCTTTTTTACAGTTGGATCGTGCAACGGCACGCCTGGACTGATGGCAATCAACTCGATGCCATCAAACAGCGCATCGTTAAAATTTCCGCAATAGATTTGACTGGCAGCGACATATTGTCCGACCTCATCCAAGCTTGGCGGCACACTTCGACTGTCGGCGACACGCAAGCGTGCGCTTTGTGCGCTGAGCCAGCGCACCATGGATAGCCCGGTCTCACCAAGTCCGAGTACCAGCACTGATTTATCTTTGTGTTGTGTCATCTCAGTTTGAGAGTCGCCAGCCACGGCAATACCAGCAATATCACTGGGTGTCGCCATAACGTTTGCTGTGCTCACATGGTTCTCCCCCAACGCTTGCATGCTTAGCTTTTTCATTCGGCCCTCCACAATCACCTCAACTTGAGGGTCGCCAGCCCCACCAATACCAGCAATATCGTTATGATCCAGAAGCGCACTACCACTTGCGTTTCTTTCCAGCCCTTCAATTCGTAATGGTGATGCAGCGGTGCCATGCGGAACACGCGCTTACCGGTTAGCTTGAACGAGGCCACTTGTATCATCACCGACACCGCCTCGATCATGAACACGCCGCCCATGATGAACAGCACCAACTCCTGACGCACGATTACCGCCACCGTGCCAAGTGCCGCTCCGAGCGCCAGCGCCCCAACATCCCCCATGAACACTTCGGCGGGATAAGCGTTGAACCACAAGAATGCCAAGCCCGCTCCGGAGATCGCGCCACAAAAAACGGCCAACTCCCCTGCGCCCGGGATATATGGAACGCCGAGGTATTTTGAGAACACAACATTACCCGCCACATAAGCAAATATCGCCAGCGCGCCGCTCACCAGTACGGTGGGCATGATCGCCAACCCGTCCAATCCATCGGTCAGGTTCACTGCATTACTGGTACCAACAATGACGAAATAGGACAGCACAATAAACAGCAATGCAGGCAACGGGAACACGATGAGTTTCAGGAATGGCGCGATGAGCTCGGTATGCGCAGGAAGATTGGCACTGCGCCACAAATAGATGCCAACAATCAATGCAATGATGGATTGCCAGAATATTTTGGTTTTGGCTGACAAGCCTTTGGGATTGCGATGTACCACCTTGCGGTAATCATCCACCCAACCGATCACGCCAAAACCCATTGTGGTAAGCAACACCACCCACACATAGTGATTACCCAAGTCGCCCCACAGCAAGGTAGTGATCGCGACCGAGGTCAGGATCAGCGCGCCACCCATTGTGGGCGTACCGGCTTTTACCAGATGCGTCTGCGGCCCGTCACTGCGAACCGACTGGCCGATCTTGTAGGTGGTCAGTTTACGGATCATTGTCGGCCCGACCAGAAACGATATCCCCAGCGCGGTCATCGCCGCGAGCACGGTGCGCAGCGTAATGTAATTGAACACGCTGAAGAACCTTACGTCTTGAGCCAGCCATTGTGCGAGTGCTAATAACATGCGTTCTCCTCAGTGCAACATGAAGCGCTCAACAACACGCTCCATTTTCATGAAGCGCGAACCCTTCACCAGCATGGTGACACTCCCACCCAACTCTTTTTCCAGCGCACTCTCCAAGTCTTCAATGCGTTCGAAGTGTTGCCCTCCGCTACCGAATTCCCTTACTGCATTGACGCTTAATTCGCCTATCGCAAAAAACCCTTCGATGCCGGCTCGCCGCGCCTCACTACCGATTTTTGCATGAAGCATTGCTGCGTCATCTCCCAACTCGCCCATGTCCCCCAACACCAGAACGCGTTTTCCGACAGCTTGTGCCAGCACGCTGATCGCAGCGCGCATCGAATCCGGATTGGCGTTGTAAGTGTCATCGATCAGGGTTGCGCCATACATCGCTGCCTTTCGCTGTAAGCGCCCGGCTATACCGCCAAATTTCACCAAACCAGTTGCGATGGTTTCCAGCGGAACATTCAATGCGATTGCAGCAGCGGTCGCCGCCAAAGCGTTGCGTGCATTATGCTCACCCGGTACTTGCAAATTCGCGGTGAAATTTCCCTGTGGGGCTTTCACCTCAATCTGCGAGCCAAATCCTTTCGGCTGCCATTTCCCTGAAACATCGGCTTGTTGATTCAGACCGAATTCGAGAAGCGGGTGAGCTCCGACAAGCGTGCGCCACAGCGGCGCAAAGTAATCATCGGCGTTGATGAGTGCCGCACCTTGCGCTGACAGGCCGGCAAAGATTTCTCCCTTTGCATGCGCCACCGCTTCAACCGACCCCATTCCTTCCAGATGTGCACTGCTGGCATTGTTGACCAATGCCACATCGGGGCAAGCAATGCACGTCAGATAGTTGATTTCCCCAGGATGATTCATGCCCATCTCAATCACTGCATAGCGATGTTGCGTCCCTAGTTGTAGTAGGGTCAGTGGCATACCGATATCGTTATTGAAATTTCCCTTTGTTGCCAGAACTGCTGTGTCGCTGCCGGCAGCAACACGCAAAATGCTGGCAAGCATTTCCTTCACGGTGGTCTTGCCGTTGCTGCCGGTGATTGCCACCAGCGGAATATTGAACTGTTTGCGCCAGTAAGCGGCGAGTTGTCCCAGTGCGAGGCGTGTATCTTCTACCACAAGCAGCGAGGCACCAGACGAAGGGCTAATCCCATGCGCCTTACCCTCCACCCCTTGCCTTCTGAGATTGCTTGCGTTTACCAGCGACGCTACTGCACCGCTTTGTGCAGCTTGGGTGACAAACTCATAGCCGTCAAAATGTTCACCTCGTAATGCAATAAACAAATCGCCCTGTTCCAACTTTCGGCTGTCACTGCAAACGGCGGTGAAACGCACGTCCTCGCCGATCAACTGACCATTCAACACTTGAACAGCCTGTGACAGCAGCATCACGCTCTCTCCTCCGACTGCCACATCTGCAGTGCCCGTTGTGCCACAGCTACATCGCTAAACGGATGCTTCACTCCAGCGATTTCCTGATATTCTTCATGCCCTTTCCCGGCTACCAGCACGGTGTCACCTTGCCTTGCCATAGTAATGGCGCGTTCGATAGCAGCAGCACGATCAACGATGATCAGGTGATTGTTTGCGGTCATGCCGTTGACCACTTCATCAATAATGTGCTGCGGGTTTTCGCTGCGCGGGTTATCGCTGGTTACAATACATTGATCCGAAAATTTCTCTGCCACCCGCCCCATCATCACACGCTTACCGCGATCACGATCTCCGCCGCAGCCAAATACGCAAATCAACCTACCACCATCCTGTGTGCCAACTTCGGGCACGCCGATTTGGGAAACGCCGATCGTTTCGTGAGGCACTAGACAGGCTTCACGTAATGCCAGTAACACTTTTTCCAGCGCGTCCGGTGTGTGTGCGTAGTCCACGATCACAGTAGGCTGCTGCGCACCGCCGAGACGTTGCATGCGCCCTGCCACGGCTTGCACTTTACTCAATGATCGCATCGCATCGCTTAAGCCGATGTCACTTACCAGCAACACTGCAAGCGCACCCAGCAAATTAGCCGCATTAAAACGTCCGATCAGCGCACTGCTCAACTGCGCTCCGCCCCAGCTTGTATGGATTTCCAAGTGCAAACCCTGCCCGCTCATTTCAATCAGGTGGCCATACACCATGCGGATACCCAGTTGCCCGGCCAGTTGCAATGCGGAATCGCTCATGCCATAACCGATCACTTCGACACTATCGTTTCTCAGTTGCTCAGCCAGCTCCGCACCGAACATGTCATCCAGATTCAGCACCACATATTTCAAACCATCCCATTCGAACAGCTTGCGCTTACTGGCCGCATAGCTTTCCATATCGACGTGATAATCGAGATGGTCGCGACTCAGGTTGGTAAGCAACGCAACATCGAAACGCACACCGTTCACCCTACCCTGCGCCAGCGCGTGGGAGGACACTTCCATCGCTACAACTTTTGCGCCATCGTGTAAATATTCGGCAAGCAGACCATGTACACGAACTGCATCCGGCGTGGTATTTGCACTGGTTTGTAACTGACCGACAAAGCCATTACCCAAGGTACCTATCAATGCGCATAGTATTGAGTTATCGCTCAGCACTTGCGCTAGCCAATGGCAGGCCGAGGTCTTGCCGTTGGTACCGGTGATACCCACCAGCCATAATTTTTCTGATGGTGAGTCGTATACTGCATCTGCCAACCATCCAACCTTGTCGCGCAAGCCCGCTACACCAAAATTGGGGATGTGCCAGGCATCGTTCCAAGCAAAATGCTGCGACTCCCAAATCACTGCATTGGCACCCTGCTCAATCGCGGTCGCGATGAAATGCCGACCATCTGCTTTCTCTCCAGGGCAAGCAACAAAGGTATCCCCCCGCTGCACAGCACGACTATCCGTTACCAAGCGTTTGATCGGCACTTTCAACATCGCCAATTGTTCAAGTGGAAACGTCACACTTCCTCCTTGATTACAGTGCCCGGGGACACGATGATGTTATCCAACGGCGCATCATTGGGCACATTGAGCAAGTGCAAAGCCGCGCCCGTCACTTTACTGAACACTGGCGCGGCTACCTGCCCGCCAAAATGCTCACCGTTGCTTGGCTCGTCTATCATCACTGCTACTACCAGTCTAGGATTGGATACCGGCGCGAAGCCGACGAATGAGGCGATATAGCGATCTACATAACGTCCGTTTTCCAGCTTGTGTGTAGTGCCAGTTTTGCCCGCTACGCGGTAGCCTGCCACTTGTGCCAATGGAGCGGTTCCGCCAGGCTTAACTACCGTTTCCAGCATAGTCAGCAGCGCATGGGCAGTGTAATCAGAAAACACCTTTTTCCCTATCGGCGGGGCATACAACTTTAGCAGCGAGACCGGCTTCAATTCTCCTTCGTTGGCGAAAATGGTGTAGGCACGCGCCAACTGCAGCAGATTAACTGAAATGCCATGCCCATAGGATATGGTGGCCTGCTCGATAGGCCGCCAGGTTTTCGGGTCACGCAATTTCCCCGTGGCCTCACCCGGGAAGTTGCTGCCTGTCTGAACACCGAAACCACTCTCAGAAAGGCCCTGCCAGAGCACCTCTGATTTCAGCGACAAGGCCACTTTGGAAGCACCTACGTTGCTGGATCTTTGTATGATCTGTGAGACGGTCATTATCGCAGCCGGATGCTGGTCGTGAATTTTCCTGTTGTTTACTGTGAACACCCCGTTCTCTGTGTTGATCAGGGTGTTCGGGCGCACTTTGCCCGCCTCTATCGCCGTTGCCACGGCAAACGGTTTCATTGTAGAGCCCGGCTCGAACAGATCGGTTATCGCCCGGTTACGCATACGCTTGTTGCTGGCATTGTTGCGGCTGTTGGGGTTGTAGCCAGGATAGTTGGCGAGTGCCAGCACTTCACCGCTGCGCGCATCGAGAACGACTATCGAACCGGATTTGGCCTGATGCTGTCTGACGGCAATCTCCAATTCCCGGTAGGCAAGATGTTGCATTTTGCTATCCAGACTGAGGGCGACATCGCTACCTGGCTTGGACACATGAAGGCTGCCTGCATCCTCAACGATATGCCCGCGCCTGTCCTTGATGACGCGCTGACTGCCTGGTTTGCCGGCAAGCCGTTCCTGCAAGGCCAGTTCCAACCCTTCTTGCCCGTTATCATCCTGCCCGGTAAATCCCAGCGTCTGGGCAACCTCTTCACCCGCCGGATAATAACGACGATACTCACGCTGCAACATTACGCCGGGAATATTCAGGCTCACCACTTTCTCGACTTGATCTGGAGGCAGTTGACGCTTGAGGTAGACGAAATCACGTGTAGTATCGAACAATCGATTCCTCAGCTCTTTTACATTCACACCGAGGATTTGTGCCAGTTTTTTTACTTGCCTCCAGTCAGCTTCTACATCTGCAGGGCTAGCCCAAACTGATTCCACTGGTGTACTCACCGCCAGTGGCTCACCATTCCGATCGGAAATCATACCGCGGTGCGCACTGATTTCAATCACGCGGCTGTAACGTGCATTGCCTTTTTTCTGCAGAAAATCGTCGTGTATCCCTTGTA
>JBAQWL010000154.1:0-15923 GCA_049298895.1 Gallionella sp. | reverse complement strand
ACTCGAACTGAACTGGCCGTTGAGTTTTTTGCTGCATGACAATTGCCCTGGACATGATTTTATTTCCATGAGCGATGTCGCGCACGCGAAGATCAACTAAATCGCAACCGCGCAACTTGCTGTCTATAGCGAGATTAAATAATGCCAGGTCTCGAATGCGCTTGTCCAGTTGAAGATGAATGCGAATGGCCCAGATGTCCTTCAATTTTAGTGGGGACTTTTGACCGACAAGTTTACCCTTATTCCATGGCTCACGAGAATGAGTTGCGAATTCCGGAGCAAACTGGACACGCATTCCACGGCAAACTGGACAGCGATTCCAGCGCAAGCTGGACACTGATTCCACGGCAAACTGGACAGTAAAATAGAGATGTAGCGGTACGCGGGATAACCGTGGCAACCTCGGCGATTTTTATCGGGGAGCCACATGGCCAACAACAGGTTATCCATGCGCAAGATTACAGAAACACTTCGGCTGCATTACGAATGCGGTCGCACCTACCGGGAGATTTCCCGCGCCATTGGCGCATCGCCGACCACGGTTGGCGACTATGTTCGCCGCGCCAAGGCCGCTGGCCTGAACTATCCGCTGCCCGAGGGGCTGGATGATTCGGCCCTTGAGCTGCGGCTGTTCCCGCCGATCGTGCCTGCTGACGTGGTCCGATCCGAGCCTGACTGGGTCTGGGTACACCGCGAAATGCGCAAGAAGAGCGTTACGCTCGAATTGCTGTGGCAGGAATATAAAGCCGCCCATCCGGAGGGTTACCAGTACAGCTGGTTCTGCGAACGCTACCGGCAATGGGCGGGCAAGCTGTCAGTCACCCTGCGCCAAACGCATACGCCCGGCGAGAAGCTGTTCGTCGATTATGCAGGGCAAACCTTACCGATCATTGACGGGCAGACAGGTGAAATCCGTTACGCGCAACTGTTTGTTGCCGTGCTCGGTGCCTCCAACTACACGTTTGCCGAGGCCACCTGGACACAGCAGCTCTCCGACTGGACCGGCTCCCATGTGCGCGCCTTCGAGTTCATCGGCGGCGTGCCGGAAATCCTGGTGCCGGACAATCTCAAGTCGGGCGTCAAGCACCCTTCCTATTACGATCCTGAACTGAACCCGACTTACCGTGATCTGGCTTCCCACTATGGCGTGACGGTGCTGCCGGCACGCAGTCGTAAACCGCGCGATAAGGCCAAGGTAGAGAACGGCGTACTGGTAGTCGAGCGCTGGATACTGGCGCGACTGCGCAACCAGCGCTTCTTCAGTCTGACGGAGGCCAATCGCGCCATCTCGGCATTGCTGACCGACTTGAATCAGCGTCCGTTCAAGAAACTGCCCGGTTGCCGTCACAGCGTGTTCGTTGAGCTCGACCGCCCGGCACTCAACGCGTTGCCAGTAGATCGCTATCAATTTGCCGAATGGAAGATCGCCCGTGTCGGCATCGACTATCACGTCGAGATCGTCGGCCACTATTACTCAGTACCGTACCGCTTCGCCCGCCAGCAGGTAGATGTGCGATTCACAGCACTGACGGTCGAGATATTCCATCGCGGCAGTCGTATTGCCGCCCATGCCAGAAGCTTGCACCAGGGACGGCACACCACCATTGATGCACACATGACCCCGGCGCATCAGCAGGTGGCAGGCTGGAATGCCAAACGTCTGCTCGACTGGGCGCAGAAGATTGGGCCGAACACCCACGCTACCGTAGAGAGCATGTTGGGCAGTCGCCGCCATCCGCAACAAAGTTACCGTGCCTGTCTTGGCGTGTTGCGCATGGGGCGTGATTACAGCGATCCGCGACTGGAGGCGGCGTGCTCTCGTGCACTGTCGCTGAATGCCGCCAATTACCGCAGCGTGAGTTCCATTCTCAAACATGGTCTGGACAAACAAAGCCAGACCGAAACAGCGCAAACCAGCTTGCCACTCACCCATAGCACGGTGCGCGGTCCCGGCTATTACCACTAACCACAACCCCACCAACCTACCCAAGGAGAAGCAACATGTTGAATCACCCGACTTACCAGCAACTCAACCAACTGCGCCTGTTCGGCATGGCGCAGGCATTGAACGAACAACAGCGTTTGCCTGAACTTGATCGGATGTCGTTCGAGGAACGGCTCGGCCTGTTGGTCGAGCGCGAGGTCAGCGAACGCGCCTCCTTGCAGATGTCAGCACGATTACGCCGCGCCAAGCTCAAACATGCGGCTGTGCCGGAAGACGTGGACTACCGCGTGGCGCGCGGTCTGGATCGAAGTCTATTCAATCGCCTGCTGACCGGCGCATGGATCAAGGAGCACCAGAACGTGCTAATCACGGGCCTTACCGGGCTGGGTAAAACCTGGCTGGCCTGTGCGCTGAGCAATCAGGCGTGTCGGCAGGGGTATTCCTCGTTGTACGTGCGCGTGCCGCGTCTGTTTGAGGAGCTGGCGATTGCGCATGGTGATGGACGTTACGTGAAACTCATCACACAAATCGCCAAGGTGGATGTCCTGTTGTTGGACGATTGGGGCGTGGCAATGCTGACGGATTCCGCGCGGCGGGATTTGCTGGAGATACTGGATGATCGTTATGGTCATCGCTCGACCATCATCACCAGTCAGCTAAAAGTGGACGATTGGCATGAATCGATCGGCGACCCCATTCTGGCCGACGCTATTCTGGATCGCTTGGTGCATAACGCACACAAACTGGATCTGTCCGGCGAATCGATGAGAAAGAGCAAAAGAGGTTTGACTAAACCCGTCAATCAGGAGTAAAAAACAACCCCCGCGTCGCTACGCTCCGACTGTCCAGTTTGCTCTGGACTGAGTGTCCAGTTTCAGTGGAATACGCAACCCAATCTTGCTAACAGCGACCACAGTACGTTAGCAACCGTCAAAATTATTTCTGAATTAAGGAAGCCATTTTTTGTTGATACATATTCAATAACGCTACGTCCCTATATAGGAATAGCAAATTTTCCTGAGACGGGCCAGGACAGCAACCAGTTGCTGACGTATGCCGATATTGCGTTACGCATTGCAGCAAAAGATGAGCGTGGCTTTTACGTTTATCAACCTAAAGATATTGTTGATCCAAAATCCTATAGCGGCTTAGACATTGCCCTTGGTAACGCCATCAATGCAAATGAATTACGCGTTAATTACCAGCCGAAAATCAGTATTGAAACGGGCCAATGTGTTTCCGTCGAGGCGTTGGTACGCTGGACTGCCCCTTGGGGACAAGAAGTCAATCCGAGTGTTTTAATTGATACCGCCGAAAACTCTGGTCTAATTAATCCCCTGACGTTATGGATACTCAATACTTCACTACGTCATTCTGCTGCCTTCACTAAGGCGGGCGTTAATATAGGTATCAGCGTCAATCTTCCACCGAAAATGTTGGAAGATGAGGAACTCCCACAATTAGTTCAGCAGGCCCTGGACATTTGGGGTGTACCTGCTTCCACCCTCACCCTTGAAATTACTGAAAGTTCGATGATTAACAACATCGAGCCCTCTATTGCAATGTTAAATAAACTACGGGAATTAGGCATTCGTTTGTCTATCGATGATTTCGGTACGGGTTATTCATCATTGGCATATATCAAACACTTGCCAGTTCAAGAGTTAAAAATCGACATCGTTTTCATTCGAAACATACACAACTCAAATGGAGACAAACAACTTGTCCGTACTATTATCGATCTAGCGCACAATTTTGATCTGATTACTGTTGCTGAGGGAGTGGAGGATCAGCAAACATTTGACCTATTACGCGACTTGGGCTGTGATGTAGCACAGGGATTTTTGTTCGGCCGGGCGATGCCCGAACCAGATTTTATCAACTGGTATCAACAGCAGATTTGAGTTTCTCCTTCAGCAAACCTATAAGTGATGTCTATTGCTGTTGCTACGAAAATACTATAGAGTCATTCCGTAGCTGAGTACCACAACAAATACATCATTTCCCAAACGCAAAGGATCAATATTCATGACTAATCCACTAGATTCATTATGGGGCACTGTAATTTCTGGCCTGGTTATAACCGTTGCGCTGTATAGCCTTGCGCATGCGTTTATTTAAGAACTTTAATATCTTGTCGTTTCGGATATTTTTTAAGGAGATTACAAATGGAATACTTACCGGCAATGTTGCGCTGGGTGCATTTTATGGCGGGCATAATGTGGATAGGCCTGCTTTATTATTTCAATTTCGTACAAGGTGCAGCGCTTAAAGCTGCGGCGGCAGACAATACTGCATCGGGCATTACCAAGCATGTTGCCCCACTTGCATTGTATTATTTCCGTTGGTCGGCTTTGGTAACCTGGCTGGCCGGTGCGGCTTTGCTTGGTCCTTCATTCGTTGCCGCGTTTACCTTGCAGTCTGGTCACGTGCCTATAGGCATCGGCGCTTGGCTGGGCACGATCATGATGCTTAATGTCTGGGGTTTGATTTGGCCGAACCAGAAAAAAATTCTTGGCATCAAACCAGCAACCGATGAAGAAAAAGGCAAAGCGCGTCGAATCGCTTTTCTTGCTTCACGTACCAATACCATGCTTTCGATTCCGTTGCTGTTTTTCATGGCTGCTGGTGCGCATCCAAGTATTTACGGTTTTTGAAATTAACTCTGTGTTTCAGTCAAAAACAAACCCGCCTTTTGGCGGGTTTGTTTTTGGGTTAGAGCCGCAAGCACAAAAACCTTGCATTGACGCTAGTTTATCACTCCACTGTCACTGACTTCGCAAGGTTTCTAGGCTTGTCTACATCAGTGCCCTTTTGCAAAGCAACGTAATACGCCAGCAACTGCAACGGAATGGTGTGCAAGATAGGGCTTAAATATCCCGCGTGCTCGGGCATTTGCATGATGTGAATGCCTTCGGCTTGTTTGATATGAGTATACGCATCGGCGAACACATATAGCTCGCCGCCACGCGCGCGCACCTCCTGCAGATTGGATTTCAACTTCTCCAGAAGCGCATCGTTTGGTGCGACGGAAATTACCGGCATGTCTTTATCCACTAGTGCCAGCGGCCCGTGTTTCAACTCGCCGGCAGGGTATGCTTCAGCATGAATATAGGAAATTTCTTTCAGCTTAAGCGCGCCTTCCAGCGCGATCGGGTAGTGCAATCCGCGGCCCAGAAATAACGCATGATGTTTGTCTTCAAATAATTTCGCGAGCTTTGCAATGTGCGGCTCCAGATCCAACACCTTCTGTGCCGCACTGGGCAGGTGGCGCAACTCTTGCAGATATTGCTGCTCTTGCGTATTACTCAATCGACCACGCTGTTTGGACAATACCAGCGTCAATAAAAATAGTACGGCGAGTTGTGTAGTGAACGCCTTGGTTGAAGCCACGCCGATCTCTGGCCCGGCGCGCGTGAACATGCGCAGTTTGCATAACCTGACCAACGCACTTTCCGGTGCGTTGCATATGGCAAGTGTGTGTGTATGTCCCAACCCTTTGGCATGACTCAAAGCCGCTTGGGTATCAGCGGTTTCTCCAGATTGCGAGATCACCACCACCAGCGACTTCGGATTCGGCACGCTGGTGCGATACCGGTACTCGCTGGCAACTTCCACGTTGCAGCGTATCCCGGCAATCTCTTCCAGCCAGAAACGCGCCACCAGTCCGGCATGGTAACTTGTGCCGCATGCAAGGATCAGGATGCTGTCGATATCTGCAAAAGTCGCTTCCGCTTCTGCTCCAAAAATTCCCGGTACCAGTGATTGACTATTGCACACTGATTCCAGCGTGTTCGCCAAAGCTTGCGGCTGTTCGTGAATTTCTTTCTGCATATAGTGGGTGTATTCACCCAACTGTATGCTCTCGTTGCTCAACTCACTGGTCTGTACAGCGCGTTTCGCACGTTTTCCTGTCGCGTCAAATATTTGATAGCTGCGACGTCCTACTTCGACAACGTCGCCTTCTTCGAGATAAACCACCTCGCGTGTCACAGGTAGCAGCGCAGAAACGTCTGATGCGATGAAATGTTCCTCGTCGCCTACGCCCAATAGCAGCGGGCTGCCGCGTCGTGCACAAATGAGCTGATCAGGATTATCTGCCGCAATCACACCAATAGCATAAGCACCCACCAACTCAGTAAGCGCAGTCTGAGTCGCCACCAGCAATGAATTACCACGTGCATAGTGGCTGTGGATCAAGTGTCCAATTACTTCGGTGTCGGTGTCGGAGGCAAACTCATACCCTGCAGCAGTTAAACGGGTACGTAGCGTTTCGTAATTCTCGATGATGCCGTTATGCACCACGGCGATGTGATTTTTACTGATATGCGGGTGAGCGTTACGTTCACTGGGAACACCATGCGTCGCCCAACGAGTATGTGCAATGCCGATCGATCCTTTAGTAGCCGTGCTTTTGTTGGTAAGATCAGCTACCCGCCCGGTACTGACCACGCGCTCCAACTTTGCGTCATGCACCACCACCAGACCGGCCGAGTCATAGCCGCGGTATTCGAGACGCTGCAGCCCCTCCAGCAAGATAGGCACAACATTCCGTTGCGCCACTGCACCTACAATTCCACACATTTATTAACCTCAACGAATAACTTGAAGATCGTTTGGGCTGAGGTAGCTACTCCCCCTCGCACTAGGATGCCTTTCACAATACCTCAGGGTGAACGGTGCTCCGTTAATTGGCAATCTTATCCTTCTGTGAGCTTTATACTTATTTCTTTTTGGTTGGCCTCTTCCATCCAGCAACGGTAATCTGCTTGCTGCGCGACAAGGTAAGGTGATCCGCCGGTGTGTTGCGGGTGATGGTCGAACCGGCACCGATGGTTGAGCCCCTGCCCACTGTGACTGGCGCAACCAATTGCGTGTTTGAGCCTATGAACACATCATCTTCGATAATAGTGCGGTGCTTGTTTGCGCCATCATAATTGCAAGTGATGGTGCCGGCTCCGATGTTGACACTACTACCTACAGAGCTATCACCAATGTAGCTGAGATGATTGGCCTTGCTCTTAGCTGCGATTTCGCTGTTTTTAATTTCGACAAAATTGCCAATGCTTACCTCGTCGTGCAGCTTGGTGCCGGGGCGTAATCGGGCATAGGGGCCAATATGGCAGTTAGCGCCTACTTCGCTGCTATCGATGTGACTGTATGGAGCGATGTCTGTAACTGCACCAATACGGGCATTGTTGATCACACTGTAAGCTCCCACTCGTACGCCGTCGCCCAGGATCACTTCGCCCACAAAAATACAGCCTACATCAATCTCGACATCACGCCCGCAAATTAACTTGCCGCGCACATCAATGCGTGCCGGATCAGCCAGCGTCACGCCCTGTAACAGCAAACTGGAAGCGATAGCTAGTTGCCAAGTGCGCTCCAACACCGCCAACTGTTGTTTGCTGTTTATACCTTGTATTTCCCATTCATAGACGGGATGTACCGTATGCACAGCTATACCCTGCTGCACGGCCATGCTGACAATATCGGTGAGGTAGTACTCACCTTGAGAATTGTTGTTTCGTAATTTTGTCAGCCATACACGCAAATTTTTTGTTGGCACGAGCAGGATGCCAGTATTCACTTCATTAACTTTGCGCTGCTCGGGTGTGGCATCTTTCTCTTCGACAATGTTTAATACACCGCCCCGAGCATCGCGCACGATGCGCCCATAGCCAGCGGGGTTCGCCAAATGAGCCGTCAGTAACACCAGCCCGCCTCCTGTCTGCATCATTCGATGCAAGGTGCTGAGCTGGATCAGCGGCACATCGCCGTACAACACCATGGTTAGGCTTTCATCGTCAAGATGTGGCATCGCCTGCTGAACAGCATGGCCAGTGCCAAGCTGTGGCTCCTGAATGACAAACTTGGCCGCGTAACGTTGCATCTCATTCGGCACCGCTTCGCCTCCATTACCGTATACCACGCAGATTTGTCGCGGCTTGAGTTCCACTGCGCAATCGAGCACATGTTGCAACAGCGGCTTGCCCGCCAGTGCATGCAATACCTTGGGCACCTCAGAACACATGCGCGTACCTTTTCCGGCAGCGAGGATGACGATGTTTAACGGGGTCATGTTATAGTCTTTCTTAAGCAGTACGATTATAAAGGAAAGCGGCCATACGGCTTAAGAATTAGCATCAATCCAGCGTGTCCTCTCGTTGTGGGTGCGAAGCTAGCCCATCTCTGCCAAGGAAATTGACTATCCAAGCGAAGACACGGCACGTACGATTCAAACTTGACGGCGCCAAGGTGTATAAGCGGCATTTCCGCTCATATATATCCTAAATTTCGTTAGGGGGTTTGATTTAATTCGTTTTTATAAAGCTTGTTTAATCGTGTCTTATTTTGTATCAATGAATTTGCAAAGGTAATTGCTGATAATAATCAAGTTGTATTAAGTCGATGACTTTGCAAGCGGGGTGTTTAAGGACAATCCGGCAACAGTTTGCCCATTATAAAATCTGAAGGTCCCGTCACTGTTTCAGCCTACTGCGAGCTTACGCCTTACTGGTCAACCAGGCACGGAAAAGGCAGCTTAAGTACTCAGCAGAAATCTAAATGCAATAGTAACGTTCTTTGCCAGATCAGTGACAACCAAGTGATATTTTCTGCAAGTGCGTTAAAAAATTATGGGGGCAGTATTTGACATCAAAGCTTGGCAGCGCGCTCCAGTTTAGCCAGTACACAAAGGCAGAAAGTTTTTCGCCAAACCCCCGTGTGTGAACCCGGGCACAGCCTAGGGTCGCTTGGGTAACTCACATTCCTGAATTATGAATCTATCAGTGCGCCTCTTGTTGTTATGTTAAGCTTTTGCCATTCTTCTCAAGTTATGGCCAACTCAACTACTGCTACAGGTGATCATGGCTCACATACGCGAAATTCTTGATCGTGTCGTTCTGGTGGCTGGTGTCATTGGGGCGGGTTGCATACCAAGCTTCATTGCGCAATATAGGCAGCGTGTTGGCGGCATGCTTACACAGGTTTTACAGGATCTTGCGCCCTTCCAGCTTATCGCCGATAAGCAGCATCAAGGCAGCATTCAGAAACTCGTTCAGCATCACGTAGACAGTTCTGATCCGACATTTTACAACGAGGGCGCGGCGATACAGTCCATGGTAGATTCAGCAGAGCAGTTAAGGCTGACTTTTAAAGCACTTGACACGGATTTGTTTCACCAGCTGAGTTACCTACTCACCAAGATCGACCCTCTCATTGCTCGTGCAACTTGGGATGTATTTTCGCCTTCGTTCGGATTATCCGTTGAAAGCCTAGTGTTCGGTTCAGCTGTTGGTGTTCTGATTTGGCTGACGTTCCTGTCTGCCTGGTACGTCATTGAACGCTTCATAAGAACAATCTCCGCCCGATGATAGTCATCTGAAACAGAGAATCTGCCGAATCTTGGCATATTTATTTAGCGCTTCGGCTTTACCAATGCCAAAATAAAAAGCAGCCTAAGCTGCTTTTTGTGTTTCTGCCCCTAACTCGGTCAGTGCCCAGATCTTTTGCGTAGTTGCTGAATCGCGCGTAACTGAGCAATCGCCTCGGCCAATTCGGCTTGAGCGTGCGCATAATCGATGTCGGAGGTGCGGTTTTTCATTAGTTCCTCCGCTGCCTGCTTGGCCTGCAAAGCGCGTGCCTCATCCAGATCACCACCACGTATTGCGGTGTCGGCCAGGATGGTCACTACACCGGGCTGCACTTCCAGCATACCGCCAGACACATAAATCAACTCTTCCTGCTCTTGTTCTGGCCGCTTGATTCTGACGGAGCCTGGTTTGATGCGCGTCATCAATGCAGAATGGCGTGGATAGATGCCCAGCTCGCCCATTTCTCCGGGAACGATGACAACTTCAGCCAACCCAGAAAAGATGGAGGCCTCCGCGCTTACCACATCTACATGTACGGTCATTACCATTTATGCTCCATTTCTCTCTACAGTGTTTTGGCTTTTTCAACCGCTTCTTCTATGCCACCAACCATGTAGAACGCTTGCTCAGGCAAGTGATCATATTCACCTTCCACTATTCCCTTGAAGCCCTTGATAGTGTCCTTCAGTGTCACGTATTTGCCCGGGCTCCCCGTAAATACTTCAGCAACGTGGAATGGTTGCGACAAAAAGCGCTGAATCTTGCGAGCACGTGCCACGGCCAGTTTGTCTTCTGGCGCCAATTCGTCCATGCCCAGAATCGCAATGATGTCGCGCAACTCCTTATAGCGCTGCAAGGTGGATTGAACGCCGCGTGCCACGTTGTAATGTTCTTCGCCTACAACCAGTGGGTCTAGCTGACGAGATGTCGAGTCCAGCGGATCAACTGCTGGATAAATACCCAGCGAGGCGATGTCGCGCGACAACACCACAGTGGAATCCAGGTGCAAGAAGGTGGTCGCCGGGGACGGGTCGGTCAAATCGTCGGCAGGTACATACACTGCCTGAATCGAGGTGATCGAACCGGTTTTGGTCGAGGTAATACGTTCTTGCAGGCGTCCCATTTCTTCCGCCAGCGTTGGCTGGTAACCCACCGCAGAAGGCATACGACCCAACAGGGCAGACACCTCGGTGCCGGCCAGGGTGAAGCGATAAATGTTGTCCACGAAAAACAAAATATCACGGCCTTCATCGCGGAAATATTCGGCCATGGTCAGACCGGACAGAGCCACGCGCAGACGGTTGCCGGGTGGCTCGTTCATCTGACCGAACACCATGGCTACTTTGGACTCTGGCAGATTGTCCAGCTTGATAACGCCTGCTTCCGACATTTCGTGATAGAAGTCATTACCCTCACGTGTACGCTCACCCACACCAGCGAATACTGACAAGCCAGCGTGCTGCTTGGCAATGTTGTTGATCAGTTCCAGCATGTTCACAGTCTTGCCCACACCAGCACCGCCGAACAGCCCGACCTTGCCGCCCTTGGCAAAGGGACAAACCAGGTCGATTACCTTGATGCCGGTTTCTAGCAGATCTACGGATGGGGACAGTTCGTCGAATTTTGGTGCCTTCTGGTGTATCTCGCGTTTTTCTTTGCACTGAATCTCACCTGCGTCGTCGATCGGGCGGCCCAGCACATCCATGATGCGGCCCAGTGTGCCGCTGCCGACTGGTACGGAAATCCCTTTACCGGTGGAATTAATCAACATGCCACGACGCAGGCCGTCAGAAGAACCCATTGCAATGGTGCGCACCACGCCATCGCCAAGTTGCTGCTCTACTTCAAAAGTCAAGCCCGCTTCGGCTGTCGAGGACCCCGCATCCACCAGATGCAGTGCTTCATACACTTTGGGCATATGATCGCGTGGAAATTCGATGTCGACCACCGCACCGATACACTGAACGATTTTTCCTTGTTTCATTTTTAATAATTCCCCATCTAAATTAATTTAGTATTTTCAACTCAGGTATTAACCAACCGCTGCAGCACCACCCACAATCTCAGAAATCTCGCGGGTAATGGCGGCCTGGCGCGCCTTGTTGTATACCAGCTTTAGCTCGCCGATCACACTCTTGGCATTATCCGATGCGGCCTTCATTGCCACCATCCGCGCGCTTTGCTCAGATGCCATGTTTTCTACCACGGCCTGGTATACCAGCGACTCTATGTAACGTACCAGCAATTCATCAATTACCTGTTTGGCATCCGGTTCGTAGATATAATCCCAGCTGCCCTCAGCGGTACCCAGTTGATTTCCGCTCAATGGTAGCAGTTGCTCCAATAGCGACTCCTGTTTCATTGTATTAACGAAATGGTTGTAACTGATGTGTATAGAATCAATCTCTCCTGCCGTGTAGGCATCCAACATTAGCTTCACCGCACCGATTAGTTTTTCGATGTGCGGCGTATCTCCCAAGCCAGTCAGATTGGATTTAACCTTGGCACCAATGCGCGACATAAAGCTCAGACCTTTGTTGCCGATCGGACAGACCAGGATACCCTTGCCTTCCCCTTCCCAGGCCTTCATGCTGTTCACCGCAAGCCGCAAGACGTTAGTGTTTAATCCACCACACAAACCTTTGTCCGAAGTCACTACAATCAGACCGATGTTCCTGTTCTGTTCACGCTTCACTAGAAAAGGATGCTTGTATTCAGGATTGGCACGCGACAAGTGCGCAGCCACTGCGCGTATCTTTTCCGCGTAAGGGCGTGCGGCGCGCATGCGCTCCTGCGCTTTACGCATCTTGGCTGCCGCGACCATTTCCATGGCACGCGTGATCTTTCGTGTATTTTCTACACTCTTGATTTTTGCACGAATTTCTTTACTGCCAGCCATTTCTCACCCTCGCCTTAATAAACAGCTGTAGACTTGAATTTCTCTATCGTTGCAGACAATAGTTTTTCGTTATCGTCATTCAGTTCCTTGCTAGACTCAATCGCGTCCAACAAGGTTTTGCTATTGGATTTCATGTAAGAGTGCAATGCAGCCTCGAATGCCAGCGCTTTATTCACCGGCACATCATCGAAAAAGCCCTTGTTAACGGAGAACAGTGTGACTGCCATAGTTGCTACCGGCAACGGGGAGTACTGCAACTGCTTCATTAATTCGGTCACCATCCGACCGCGCTCTAATTGCTTGCGGGTCGCTTCGTCCAGATCGGAGGCAAACTGCGCAAAGGCCGCCAATTCACGATACTGCGCCAGTGCCAGGCGCACACCGCCGCCAAGTTTTTTGATCACCTTGGTTTGAGCAGCACCACCCACGCGGGACACCGATACACCGGCATTGATCGCAGGGCGGATGCCGGCATTGAACAGGTCGGTTTCCAAAAAAATTTGGCCGTCGGTAATAGAGATCACGTTGGTTGGCACGAAGGCGGATACGTCACCCGCCTGAGTCTCAATGATGGGCAATGCGGTCAACGAGCCGGTCTTGCCTTTGACTTCGCCTTTGGTGAAAGCTTCCACGTAGTCAGCATTCACGCGTGCCGCACGTTCCAACAAGCGCGAGTGTAGATAGAACACATCGCCAGGATACGCTTCACGTCCTGGTGGGCGGCGCAGCAGCAGAGAGATTTGACGGTATGCCCAGGCTTGCTTGGTTAGATCGTCGTAAACGATCAGCGCGTCCTGGCCCCGATCGCGGAAATATTCGCCCATGGTGCAACCGGCATAGGGTGCGAGGAACTGCATCGCCGCGGAATCGGAAGCGGTCGCTGCGACTACGATGGTGTAACCCAACGCACCGTGTTCTTCCAGTTTGCGCACTACGTTGGCGATAGTCGATGCTTTTTGACCGATAGCCACATACACGCAGGTCATGTTCTGACCCTTTTGGTTGATGATGGTATCCACCGCCACAGCCGTCTTGCCGGTCTGTCGGTCACCAATGATTAGCTCACGCTGACCACGTCCAATCGGAACCATAGCATCGATTGACTTCAAGCCAGTTTGTACTGGCTGATCGACAGACTTACGCGAGATTACACCTGGCGCCACTTTTTCAATTTTGTCTGTCATCTTGGCGTTGACCGGACCCTTGCCGTCTATCGGCTGGCCCAGAGCATTCACTACACGTCCGCACAATTCGGGTCCGACCGGCACTTCCAGAATACGGCCAGTACATTTGACGGTGTCGCCTTCGGTGATGTGCTCATATTCGCCGAGCACCACCGCACCGACAGAATCGCGCTCGAGGTTCAGCGCCAGACCGAAAGTGTTGCCGGGGAATTCCAGCATTTCACCCTGCATCACGTCAGACAAACCATGGATGCGGACGATACCATCGGTCACGCTGACCACGGTACCTTCGGTACGAGCTTGGGTCAGCGCTTCGAAGTTTTCGATGCGGCTGCGAATCAAATTACTAATTTCAGAAGGGTTGAGCTTCATGTGAATTTCCTCATTGATAAATTTTTTATCAGGCCAGTATCTGCCATTAAGCCAGGGCGTTTGCCATTTCTTCGAGACGGGCAAATGCGGAGCCGTCAATCACCTTGTCTCCAGCACGAATCACGATGCCACCCAGCAGCATTTTATCCACCTTGCAGCTTAACTTAATCTCGCGTTGCAAACGCGTCTTGAGCGCAGTGGCGATCTTTTGCTGTTGCTTGTCGTCAAGTTCAAACGCTGAAGCGACGGTCACATCCACAGATTTCTCAGCTTCAGCACGCAATGCTTCATACATGCCCGCGATTTCTGTAGTCACAGACAGGCGACGAGCGTCAACCAGCACACGGATAAAGTTGCGTTGTTGGGCAGTTAGCTGCGTTCCACACAACCCTAAGACCAACTCTTGAATCTGGTTATTGGCGACGCGAGGGCTGATAACTACGGCATGCACTTGGGAATTGGTCATCACTTCTGCAAGGGTTTGCAGCACTGCCGACCATCCTTTCAAATCGCCGAGTTGCTTTGCCACATCAAACGCCGCTTGAGCATATGGACGAGCTATAGTGTTGGCTTCTGACATGGCAATTAAATTTCCGCGACGAGCTTTTCAAGCAGATCGTTATGCGTTTTGGCATCAATCTCGCGACCAAGAATTTTGCCTGCACCAGCCAAGGCAATCGCAGATACCTGTGTGCGCAACTGCTCTTTAGCACGAAATACCTCTTGCTCAATCTCGGCGTTAGCCCCCGCGATGATACGATCACTATCGACCTTGGCTTGAGTCTTTGCCGATTCAATAATTTCGCTAGCTCTTTTATCACCACCCGCCAAAATTTCTGCCGCCTTTTCTTTAGCTTCACGAATGATTTCGGCAGAACGCTTAGCAGCCATTTCCAGGTCATGTTTGCCCCGCTCTCCAGCTGCCAAACCATCAGCGATGGTTTTTTGCCGATTTTGTATCGCGCCCAACAACGGCGGCCAAACAAACCTTACCGTAAACCATATCAAAATGGCAAACGTCATTGCTTGTGCAATCAGTGTCAAATTAATATTCATATCAATTCCTTACTTCTGTCTAAGCCGCTCTGACTACACCAATTCAGGTTATTGTGCTGTAACAACACTGAGCAATGGGTTGGCAAAGGCAAACATCATGGCCAGACCAACACCGATAATGAAGGATGCGTCGATCAGCCCCAGTAGCAGAAAAACCTTGCCCTGTAAGGTCGGGATCATTTCCGGTTGACGAGCTGCGCCATCCAGGAAGCTGCCACACATGATGCCGATACCAATACAAGCACCTGCGGCGCCCAAACCGATAATCAGTCCTATACCAACGCCAGTGTATGCCTGAATCAGTGCTAAAAATTGCATGTTTTCCATTTTGTTTCCTTTCGATTTACTAAGAGTGGTTAAAAAGTTAGTGGCTTTCATGTGCCATCGCAATGTATACGACGGTTAGCATCATGAAAATGAATGCTTGTAAAACAACGATCAAAATATGGAAAATTGCCCAGCCCGCGCCTAATATTGCGCCTAATATTGTGCCCGCCAGACCCGTTGCTGCCCACATTCCCAACAATAAAAAGATGATTTCGCCAGCGTACATATTGCCAAATAACCTCAGTGCATGCGAAAGCGGCTTGGAAATGTATTCGATTAGATTGAACAGAAAGTTGGCTGGCCAAACCAGCGGATGACCGCCGAAAGGCGAGCAAAATAATTCATGTATCCAACCCCCTAGTCCCTTTACCTTGATGCTGAAGAAAATCATCAACATCCATACTGAGAGAGCTAACGCGAAGGTAGCATTGATGTCGGAAGTAGGAACAGGTCGCCAATATTTAAGGCCAAACACATGCTCATATACCCACGCCATGATGTCTATGGGTAAAAAATCCATGGCATTCATCATCAAGACCCAGACAAACACCGTCAGTGCTGTGGGTGCGACAAACGCATGACGATTGCCATGAAAAATGCCTTTGACCTGATTGTCAACGAATTCGACCAACAACTCTACGAATGCCAAGCGCTTGTTTGGAATACCGGCCGTTGCGCCGCGCACTATCCACCACAGCATCCCGAACGTGATCATCCCCAGCAAAGCCGACACAACTAAGGTATCCACGTTCAGCGTCCAG
>JBAQWL010000153.1:0-2304 GCA_049298895.1 Gallionella sp. | reverse complement strand
CCATCGTGCCCGATATCCAGCCGTATCAAAGCATGGTGACAGGCGAAACAATCACGTCACGGTCGAAGCACCGGCAACATCTGCGCGACCACGAAATGGTCGAAGTCGGTAATGACGCAAGCCTGCGAAAAAAGTACACTGGGATGCCGGACGCAAATCCCGAACAGCGGAAAGAAATTCTCCGGCACGAAGTAAACAAATTTACCGATAATGAATGGCGCAGGATGGGAGAACGGCATAGACAGGCTGTTATCCGGCACATGGAACGTGGTGGTAAAGATTAATTCACTTAACACAGGAGAATAGTCATGGCACGAGCAGCAAACATTTTGAGAGGCGGTTTTAGCGCGGGGCAGGCCAAAGCGGTCAACGGGGCGATTGCCACCGGCTTAACAGCCGCCGGCACTCTTATCAGCGATGCGCTTGACCTCACGGCGGATACCAACGTCATCGGCACATGCGCTTCCGGTGCGGGCGTTCAGTTACCGCCTACGGAGCTAGGTGATTCGGTCGAGGTTTACAACGGTGGGGCGAACGCCTGCACGGTGTACCCGGACGGGACTGGCGTACAGATTAACGGACTGACTGCTGGCAACGGGTTCCTGCTGGCGACTAACACGGCTTGTTACTGCCGCAAGATCACGTCAACTCGCTGGATTGCATTCCTGAGCGCGTGATGATTTATGTTATATTGAAGTTTAACCGCCAACGTCGAGACGACGTAGGCACCCCCCGGTCGCCCTGGCCGGGGGTCCTTTATGGAGAAAATCATGGGGTCTACACTCCGCGAAGCACTTGAATCTGCTGTCAGCGCACAAGAGGCGAAGGAAAGCACTCTTGAGGCTGCTCCTGTCGAGACTGTTGAAGCCACGCCGGTTGAGGCCGTACAGCCTGCCGCCACCGAAGTTCCTATCGGTGAAACAGCCGAACAACGTACCGAGCGATTGCGGGACGAGAAGGGACGTTTTGCCGAGGGCAAGGCAGAGGCCAAGCCGAAAGCCGCTAAGGTTGTCGAGGCAAAGCCAGCAGCGGTGGCCGCGCCTGTTGCGCCGGTTCCGAAACTGGCTAAACCAGACTCGTGGAAAAAGGAAAAACAAGCCGACTGGGACGCTCTCACGCCAAGCCAGCAGGCTTACGTCAAGGAACGCGAAGACCAATATTTCAAGGGTATCTCTACCTATCAGCAGGAATGGAAAGGAGCCAAGCCGTTATTGGACGCGCTGGCCCCATTCATGCCGGAGCTTGAGGCCAATAACATCAAGCCGGACGAGTGGATCAAGAACCTGGGCAATGCCCATTACACGCTTGCCAAAGGAAGCCCACAACAGAAACTTCAGATGTTCGCGCAGTTGTCGCGGGACTACGGAGTGCCACTACAGGCGCTCTTTGACCCGCAGATAGCGCAGCAGTATGTGCAACAGACAGTTCAACAGCCGGCCCGCCCTGCTCCACAGCAGGATATTGGCAGCCTTGTGCGGCAGGAATTGATGACCGCCAAGCTCAACGACGAAATAGCAAGTTTTGAAACAGCGAAGGATGCGGAAGGAAAAAGTTTGCATCCACATTATGCGATGGTCCGTGACGACATGGCTCTTTTGCTAGAAGCCGGTAAGGCCACGGACTTGAACAGCGCCTATCGCATGGCTCTGCGTTTGCACGACGATCTTTTCGAGGCTGAACAAGAATCGAAAAGGAAAGCGGATGACACCGCCCGTCAGGAAGCACAACGTACAGCCGTCAAAGTGGCGAAGGGCAGCGCAGTCAGCGTGAGGTCGGCTACACCGGCATCGGCAGGCGCGGCACCCAAAAAGGGTATTCGGGCGCAGCTGGAAGAAGCCTATGACCAGCATGCGAACGAACGTGTCTAACCGAACAAAGGAGAATTAACATGCCTTTTGCAAATAGTTCCTATTCGGACATTCTCACTACGACGATTGAAAATCGTAGTAAGGAGTTGTCCAACAACTGGGAAAACAACAACGCTTTGCTTCGCAAACTCAAGGCGAAGGAAAACGTCAAGCCGTTCAGTGGCGGTGATCTGATCTTGCAGGAAATCGGCTACACCGATGCCTCAACGATCAACGCCAATTCGTACAGCGGTTACGAAGTCATCAACATCGCGCCCAACAGCCCCATCAGCGCGGCGCAGTTCAACATCAAGCAGTATGCCGGTTCGGTCTCAATGTCGGGCCTCGAAATGCTGCAAAACAGCGGCAAGGAAGCCTTCATCGACCTGATGGAAGGACGGATGCAGATTTCCGAAGGTCAGTTGCTCAACCGCATGGACTACGATTCGTACCAGGA
>JBAQWL010000152.1:0-2189 GCA_049298895.1 Gallionella sp. | reverse complement strand
CCAGATACAGTACGTTTGGCTGCGATGGCCACAGATCCTCTGGACGCTTGTTTGTCTGCCGCAAAAGTGGTGGCTAGTGTAACATACACAACCAGCAATGTCTGCGGTGGCACAGTGGGATTGAGCGGGGCGACGACGCTCGTCTGTGATGCTTCTCCTATTCGTGGAGTAGCAACGACCCAGTTTGTGGACTGCGCCAGCAATAATTTGATTGCAGCGGCAGTAGTTGCAGGCACAGTGACAATAGTCAACAGCCTGCCGACCATCGATCCGATTAACGATTCGACGCTTCACTGGGGTACTTCCTATATAGGTGACGCGAATGGGTCTGATGCGGATGCCGGCGGCTGCGAGAAGCTGACATATTCGAAGGTAGTAGGTCCTGCTGCAATGACCGTAAATTCAACGACTGGCGCGATTAGCTGGTTCGCCACGGGAGCCAATGTGTGCTTAAATCCCGTTACCATTAGCGTAACGGATTCCTGCGGTGCTTCAGCCCAAACCAGTTTTACGATTTGCGTGTTTAACGATGCCCCAGTAATGGCGGCCTGTCCGAACGAACCCACCATGCTTTGGGGCGGTTTGGCTTCGGGCGGCGTGAGCGCCTCTGATGTAGATGGCGGTCCGGCCCCTCTGGAGTATTCTTTGGTTAGTTTTAGCGGTCCCGGTACCGTTAATATTAATCCGATTACAGGCGAGTGGTCCTGGCAGACACTGGAAGCAAATGCCTATATCGGCACCTTTTCGCTGTGCATAAAAGCCAGCGATGGAGCCGCTGTTTGCAGTCCTTGCAGTCCGGCCAATGCCGACACTTGCTGTTTCAGCATTTCCGTAATACCCACCTTTGCGATAACAATTGAGAAAACCCACAACACCTCTTTTGGCCAGATTGAAGATGTTCATATCACTCTGAACAATTCGGTGACCCCGGGTAATCCAATGGGTGGCTATGACCTTTTGATCGACTATGATGCCAGCGTATTATCGCTAAGTTCAGTCGATCCCGGTGATTTGATTCTTGACTGCGGTTGGGAATATTTCACCTATCGTTTAGGTGTGTCCGGCAACTGCGGTTCCAACGCCTGCCCTTCAGGCAAGGTTAGAATCGTAGCTATCGCAGAAACCAACAATGGCAATAACCATCCCGCCTGTTTTGGCGCCACACCGGCGGCTAACAGCGACTTGGCAGTATTGCACTTCTTGGTGACCAATGATTACACGAAGGAATGCCAATATGTACCAATTCGCTTTATGTGGTATGACTGCGGCGACAACGCCATTTCATCCAAGACGGGCGATACTTTGTTTATTTCCCGCCATGTGGTTGATTATTCCACCGGTGACGATTTGGCGAACCCTAGTGCATCGTTCCCGACATATTATGGCGCAAATTCGTCTTGCGACACCCTGATAGGTGATGGCAAGCCGGATCCGGTCCGCGCTATTGATTTCTATAACGGCGGTATCGACATAGTTTGCGTCGACTCCATCGATGATCGTGGAGATATCAACCTCAACGGCCTTTCTAACGAAATTGCCGATGCGGTGTTGTTCTCCAACTATTTCGTGTATGGCATAGGCGTATTTACCATAAACGTTGCGGGTCAGGTAGCCGCTACCGATGTCAATGCCGATGGTACGACATTGTCGGTGGCCGACTTGGTTTTCCTGATTCGTGTAGTAGTTGGCGACGCTTCGCCGATTCCGAAAACCGTGCTGAATCCGGCGGCAGTGGCGATTGAGTCAATTGTTAATATTGACGCCAATTACAATTTGAGCATCCAAGATCTTCAGATTGGCGCCGCGGCTATCGTGCTAAGAGGGGATGTCCGCCCGACTTTAGCGGCTGGATTGGTTGGAAACATGTTATTTGAGTATCACTATGATGCCACAAGTAACGTGACACGGGCTATCGTGTTCAGTCCCATGGAAGATGTGACTGATATTCATTCCTTCACCGGAGATTTCATTAACACTACTGGCGCCGAAATCGTCAGTATTGAAATGGCGACGTTTGAAGGACAGCCGGTGGCTCTGGATGTTCTGCCGACAGTGTTCTCACTGGATCAGAACTATCCTAACCCGTTCAACCCGAAAACACGTATCAGCTTTAGCTTGCCGACTAAGAGCGATTACACCTTGACTATTTACAACGTAAATGGCCAGGAAGTGTCATCGTTTAACGGTTC
>JBAQWL010000151.1:0-10873 GCA_049298895.1 Gallionella sp. | reverse complement strand
AGTCCATACAGGTAAATCCCACGACTTTGATAGGGGACACTTACTGGATTTATCACTATTCGCGCCCTTTGTAGGGTTACTCTATACAAACTAGTTTAGGAAAAAATAAATGAGCCATACCTTATATCAAGCCTCCGTGCAACGAGTGCAACGCTGCGAATTGGCCGTACCGGGTTCCAATCCAGGCATGTTCGAAAAAGCACTGAAGAGCGGATCGGATTTTGTATTTCTCGACCTTGAAGATGCGGTTGCACCGGATGATAAAATTCAGGCGCGCAAGAACATCATCCAGGCGATTAATGATCTGGACTGGAAGGGACATGGCATTACGCTTTCGGTACGCATCAACGGGCTGGATACCCAGTACATGGTGCGTGATGTGGTTGATCTGGTCGAGCAGGCTGGCCACAAGATCGATACCTTGTTGGTGCCCAAGGTGGGCGTGCATGCGGATGTGTACATGGTCGAGGCGATGCTGAATCAATTGGAAGCGCAGCAGGGCTTAAAAAACAGGATCGGCATCGAAGCCTTGATCGAAACCGCACTGGGCATGGCCAACGTCGAAGACATCGCCCGCCACGGCGCAGCGGGGCGGTTAGAAGCATTGCACTTTGGCGTGGCCGACTACGCCGCCAGCAACCGCGCCCGCACCATCAACATCGGCGGTCTCAATCCCGATTACCCGGGCGATCAATGGCATTCTGCGATCAGTCGCATGACGGTTGCCTGTCGTGCCTACGGTTTGCGCCCTATCGACGGTCCGTTCGGCGACATCAAAGACCCCGCTGGTTTTATGCTGGCCGCCAAACGGGCTGCTGCTTTGGGTGTCGAGGGTAAATGGGCGATCCATCCGTCGCAGGTCGCGCTCGCCAATGAGGTGTTCACCCCGCCTGCTGCGGAAGTGGACAAGGCCCAGCGCATTCTCGCTGCATTGAAAGAAGCCGCGGCACAGGGCAAGGGCGCTGCGTCATTGGATGGCCGCATGATCGATGCAGCTTCGGCGCGTATGGCTAGCAATGTCGTCAAGGCGGCAGAAGCGATTGCCGCTAAGAAATAACAACTACTAGAATTTAGCAAAAGTTAACAGGGGTAATAATTTGGATATCCACGAATACCAAGCAAAAGAAATTTTGGCAGACTATGGCGTCAAGATCGCAGATGGCGGTCTGGCGCATAGTCCAGAAGAGGCGGTGCAACGAGCCAGAGAGATAGACAGCGATGTCTGGGTGGTGAAAGCCCAGATCCATTCTGGTGCGCGCGGCAAAGCCGGCGGCATCAAGATCTGCAAGACCCACGAAGCAGTCGAAGCGGCTGCGCAGGAATTGCTGGGCAAGACGCTGGTCACGCATCAGACCGGCCCGGCAGGCAAAGTCTGTTCCAGAGTGTATGTCGAGGCGGCGACGGATATCGCCAGGGAAATGTATTTGTGCATACTGGTCGATCGCAGTGCCGAGCGTGTCGTCATGATCGGTTGTCCCCAGGGGGGGATGGAGATCGAGGATCTGGTCGCAACCAATCCGTATGTGATCAAAAGGATCTACGTCGAACCCGCTGTCGGCCTGCAGGATTTTCAGGCACGCAAGATGGCTTTCGCATTGGGCATAGAAAATTCGCATCTGAACCATGCGATCAAAACCATCAAGGGTTGCTACCGCGCATTGCGCGATCTCGATGCGAACATGCTGGAGATCAATCCGCTGGTTGTTACCCGCAGTGGCGAATTAATCGCGCTGGACGCGAAGATGAACTTCGATCCCAACGCCCTGTTCCGCCGCCACAAGATCTCCGAGCTGCGCGACAAGACCCAGATAGACCCGCGCGAAGTGGCGGCTGCGGATCACGACCTGAATTACATCGGGCTGGACGGCGACATCGGTTGCATGATCAACGGTGCGGGTTTGGCGATGGCTACCATGGACATGATCAAGCTGGCAGGCGGCGAGCCAGCCAACTTCCTCGATGTGGGTGGCGGCGCATCCGCCGAGCGTACCGAGAAAGCATTCCGGCTGGTATTGGCGGACAAGGGCGTCAAGGCGATGCTGGTCAATATCTTTGCCGGTATCAACCGCTGCGACTGGATCGCGGAAGGGGTGGTGCAAGCGGTTAGAAAAATCGACATGAAAGTCCCGTTGATCGTGCGCCTGTCTGGTACTAATGTCGAAGCAGGGCGGCGTATTATCGCTGAAAGCGGTTTTCCCATCATCATGGCGGAGACCCTGGCGGATGCGGCCGAGAAAGCGGTCAAGGCGCGCAATGAAGTAGTAGCCAGAGAAAGTATAGGGAACACGTAATGGCTATTCTGATTGATAAAACAACACGCATCATTGTGCAAGGTTTCACCGGAAAGATCGGCACCTTCCACGCTCAGGACATGATCAACTACGGCTCCAATGTCGTCGGGGGAATCACACCCGGCAAAGGAGGGCAACAGCACTTAGGCTTGCCTGTATTCAACACGGTAAAACAAGCGGTAAATAAAGTCGGAGCCGAAGCTAGTATCATCTTTGTGCCACCCGCGTTCGCGGCGGATTCAATCATGGAGGCCGCCGATGCGGGCATCAAATACTGCGTGGTGATAACCGACGGCATCCCCACTCAGGACATGATGACAGTGAAGAGCTTTCTGCGGCGCTTCCCAAAGCAAGCAAGAATGATGCTGACCGGCCCCAATTGTGCTGGCACCATCAGCCCTGGGCAGGCGATGCTGGGCATTATGCCGGGGCATATTTATATGCGCGGCAATACTGGCATCGTCGGTCGCTCAGGAACCTTGGGTTATGAAGCTGCCGACCAGATGAAAGCACTGGGCATAGGTGTCTCCACCTCGGTGGGTATAGGCGGAGACCCAATCAACGGTAGTTCGCACCGTGATGTGCTGGAACTATTTGAACAGGATAGCGAAACCAAAGTGGTGTTAATGATAGGCGAAATCGGTGGGCAGCAAGAAATCGAAGCGGGCACCTTTGCCAAGGAAAATATGAGTAAACCGCTGATCGCCTACATCGCAGGTTTGACTGCACCGCAAGGTCGCCGCATGGGCCATGCCGGTGCGATCATCTCATCAGCTGGGGAGAGTGCTGCAGAAAAAGTTGCCATGCTACAAGAGATGGGCGTCACTATATGTCCGAATCCATCAGCGATGGGCGAAACGGTAGCGCGGGTATTGGCCAAGATGTAATCTGAGCCGGAGCGCGCAACATTATGGCGGATCATTCTATAAGGGGCTCAAAGCTGTAAGCTCATAATTGTGCCAAAAAATATAACTTCACTTCAATTCAGTGCCTACCGAATTTTTGAGGAAGGTGGGAAATCAGCCGGACGTTTCGTTGAGATAGGACTGGATAATCTTGATCCGGGCGAAGTCGTGATTCAAACATATTATTCCAGTATAAACTACAAAGATGCGCTCGCTGCTACGGGTGTTGGCAAGGTTGTGCGCCGATTCCCGTGTGTAGCTGGAGTGGATGCTGCGGGGGTGGTGCTTAGCTCAAAAGACCGGCGTTTTAAGGCAGGCGATGAGGTGATTGTCACTGGCTATGGCATGGGGGTGGATCACGATGGTGGCTTCGCCGAATATGCGCGTGTTGCAGCTGACTGGGTAGTGCCACTGCCGCAAGGGATGACACTTTTCGAAGCGATGGCATGTGGCACGGCTGGATTCACGGCTGCACTCGCCATCCATCGCTTAGAACAGAGCGAACTGCGGCACGATAAAGGTAAGGTGATCGTAACTGGTGCTACTGGTGGGGTGGCGAGTCTGGGCATACAGATGTTGGTGCAGTGTGGCTATCACGTGGTGGCGCTGACCGGCAAGGACAGCGAACACGATTACCTGAAATCGCTGGGCGTGAGCGAAATCCTGTCGCGCAAGAAATTAGTGATGGGCACGCGCCCGTTGGAAAAAGCGCTATGGGCCGGTGCGCTGGATTCAGTTGGTGGTGAGACGCTGGCATGGCTTACGCGCACCATGCAGCAGAATGGCGTGATCGCCAGCTTCGGTAATGCGGGCGGAGTTGAATTGCATACCACGGTGTTGCCCTTTATTTTGCGCGGGGTGTGTTTGATAGGCATAGATTCTGCTGCGACAGCTATGCCTTTACGTCGCCAAATCTGGCAGCGTCTGGCAACTGATTTACGCCCCAAGCTGTTGGCACAAGTGGCACAGACCATACCGTTCAGCGAACTGCCATCGGTTTTTCCCTTGATGCTACAAGGCAAGTTGCGTGGACGCAGAGTGGTTGAAATAAAGCCCGTGGGCTGATGTTATAATTGTCGCCCAAGCTGGAAATAAACAGCGCGAAAGTGGCGGAATTGGTAGACGCACTGGATTTAGGTTCCAGCGCCGCAAGGCGTGAGAGTTCGAGTCTCTCCTTTCGCACCAATCAAACATAAAAGCCGACTCGCGTCGGCTTTTATGTGTCACCCGATCCTGAAATTGAATGACGTGATGCGTGAGATTGCACGACGTCAGGGAATCACAGAATCAATTACTATATTCAGACCTTTGGTGCCAGGCTTGATGGCTGCTGTCAAACCTTCCAAGTCGCCTGGCTGTGCCCTTCCCCCTTGGCCAGACTTGGAAACACGTGCCACTACAACGACCTGATCGAACCCTGATAACTTCATTTCCGGCCGCATCGCCATGCTGTCATCAAGTGTGAATTCCATCGGCAAATCTTTCACCTGCTTGCGGAATACGGCGAGCGGCATGGGCGGGCCCTGTGCTGCACGCGCGAGTATGAACACGGTATCGTTGGGTGATGCTTTGCCGGCCAATGCTGGACTCAAAGCCACCTTACCGGTGATGGCTGTCGCAGAACTGTCAGCTACTTGCGGGGCTTCATCAAAGGGTAATTGTGCCAACTTTTTCTTGCCGCCTGGCTGGGCTGCGAGCTGTTCACGTGCATTTTTAATGCTGCCCTTGAATCGTTGAGCATCCTTCGAGCCCGGCGGCAATAGCCCGTAAAGCTTTTGCCAGTGTGTAAGAGCCAATACGAAGTCTCCACGTTCCATGCCGACGGATCCGGACAGGGCGAGTGCCGTGATGTTGTTTGGATCCAGCGCCAGCGCTTGCTCCAGTATTTTTGCGACTTCTTCGCTGTTTAATGTCTGGCCATGAGCCATCGCGTACACATCCGCGTAATTCGCCCAAAGCTGCGCTTCATCGGGCACCAGCTTGACGAGTTCCTCGTATGCTTTGGAACCTTCTTCGTAGCGCTTCATCTCAATATAGGAACGTGCCAGGTTGTACCAACCGTTCGGATTTTCCGGGTTATCTTGTAACTCACTTACCAATGCCTGCAATCCTTCTTCGGTACGGATGATGCCATCGCCAACTGCTGATGCGCTTTGTTCCTCCTGCGGCAAAAAAGCCTTGCTGTTGCCTATCGCCATGTAGACCGGAATAGTGAACAACGGCAGCAATACGGCTAACGTAATCGCAAGCATTTTGGCTGGGTTGCGCGGTAATGTGGGAGGCTGCTCAGTTATTTTTACTTCCTCGAGTAAGCGCGCCTGTAATTCGCGTTTGCCTTGATCATAGGCTTCCTGAGTCAATAAGCCGTTGTCTAAGTCGACTTCAAGCTCTGTCGACTGGTCACGCAGAATCCCCAAGTTAGCAGCGTCGCGTAACACGTTGTTGGGTGTGGATTTTCGCAACAATGGAAGAGCAACAAAAAGAATCGCAGCCAGCAACATTGCTGAGCAGAGTACCCAGAATAAAATCATGTTTAAGAGTCTTTCGATGGATTGAGCATGTTTGCAGCGCGTTTCAAATCTTCGTCAGAAAGGCGCGTTTCAGTAATCTTATTTTTGCGCTTGCGCAGTTGCAATACCAAACCAGCTAGTCCGGCCAGCAACAGTGCGAAAGGGCCATACCAAAGCAACAGGGTGTAGCTTTTCATGGGCGGATCGAACAATACATAATCACCATAGCGGGCGACCAGATAATCGATAATTTCCTGATCGCTCAAACCCTTTTGCATTTGCTCACGAACTTCGCGCCGTAAATCTTCAGCAAGTTCTGAGTGGGAACTTGCCAAAGACTCGTTTTGACATACCAAGCACCGTAAGTTTTCTGCTAAGCCTATCATGCGTTTTTCTAGCACCGGGTCATCGGCCATATCTCTCGCTACCCCGGCATAGGAAAAGCCCGATGAGAAGCACAACATCAGCATCAATAAATATCTCATTTCGCTTGTAACTCCGCAACTAATGGAAGTATATCTTCACGTAAACTTCGCTGTGTCACCGGGCCGATTTGCTTGTACCTGATCACACCCTGCTTGTCGATCAAATAGGTTTCTGGCACCCCATAAACGCCATAATCAATACCTATACGACCTTCCCTGTCAGTTGCGCTCAATACGTAGGGATTGCCAAATTCCTGCAACCAGGCCATACCATCCTTTGGCTTATCTTTGTAGTTCAGACCGTAAATCGGCACGATGTTACGGTTAGCCAATGCCATCAGTACCGGATGCTCCACCCTGCAGGAAACACACCATGAGGCCCATACATTGAATAACCATACTTTGCCCTTCATATCCTGTGGGGAAAATTGCTGAGCTGGCTCGTGCAACTGCGCTAAGCTGAAAGCTGGCGCAGGCTTGCCCACAAGCGGTGATGGCACTTCACGTGGATTCAGCCCCAAACCAACGTACAGAAAACTCGCTAATCCTACAAAAATCACAAACGGCCAGATGAATCGCATCATAATTACTTGCTCCCAGATGCAATGGCACTACCTGTGGGCAGAGTTTCGTTGCTTACACGACTCGTTTTTTTACTGTTGATGCGGTAGCGACGATCACTGATGGCCAGTACTCCACCCAAAGCCATCAACACACAGCCCGCCCAAATCCAATCCACGAAGGGTTTGTAATAGACACGTACCGCCCAAGCAGTGCGGGTACCGGGTATCGGCTCACCCAGAGAAACATACAGGTCGCGGAACAGGCCAGTGTCGATCGCGGCTTCGGTCATTGGCATACCAGAAGCATTGTAGCGGCGCTTTTCCGGGAACAGCTGGGTCACTGGCTTGCCATCCTTGGAGACTGTAACGCGCCCTTGAGCTGCCACGTAGTTTGGTCCATTGATGTCACGAACACCGTCAAAACGGAATACATAGCCGCCGGCATCTACCGTATCGCCGATGTCCATGCGCACGTCACGCTCGGTAGCATAACCCTTCACCACGGTTACGCCGATGATGAACACGGCTACGCCAAGATGCGCCAGCTGCATACCATAGTAGCTCAAACTTTGATTGCGTACGCGCTGCATGAAAGTGCCATGCCCCGCCCAACGTTGTTGTAAGCTGATTATCAACGAGGCAATCACCCAGAATGACATCAAGAGTCCAAATGCAATGAGTGGTGTCCAGTGACTGAACACAAAGGGTAGCAACACGGCAAGGAGGGCTGCTGCGGCGAGTCCCCAACGTATGCGCTTGGCCAATTCCGGCACGCTAGTCTGTTTCCAGCGTGCCAGCGCCCCCAGCCCCATCATAAATACCGCCAGCGCCATCAGTGGAACGAACACCGCTTCGAAATAGGGCGGCCCTACCGAAAGTTTACCCATACCCAGCGCATCCATGAACAGCGGATACAGCGTGCCTATAAAGACCGCAGCAGCGGCAACCGACAGCAGTACGTTATTCGACAACAACATCGATTCGCGCGACACTAGGTCGAACTTGCCGCCCAGCCCGATCTTGGGGGCACGCCAAGCGAACAGCAGCAGGGATCCGCCGATCACCACAGTCAGAAAAGCCAGAATGAATATGCCGCGCTTTGGATCGGTCGCGAACGAATGTACCGAAGTCAACACGCCGGAACGCACCAGGAAGGTTCCCAGCAGGCTGAGGGAAAAAGCAGCTATCGCCAACAACACCGTCCAGCTTTTGAACGCACCGCGCTTTTCCGTGACAGCCAGCGAATGGATAAGTGCCGTGCCTACCAGCCAAGGCATGAAAGAAGCATTTTCGACCGGGTCCCAGAACCACCAACCTCCCCAGCCTAGTTCATAGTAGGCCCACCAACTGCCCAACATGACTCCGGTGGTTAGGAACGTCCATGCCACGGTGGTCCAGGGACGCGACCAGCGCGCCCAGGTGGCATCCAGTTTTCCTCCCAATAATGCGGCAATGGCAAACGCAAACGCTACCGAGAAACCTACATAACCCGTGTACAGCATCGGGGGATGAATCACTAAACCGGGGTCTTGCAGCAGAGGATTGAGTTCTTGCCCATCGAGTGCAGCGGGAAACAGGCGATCAAATGGATTTGAGGTTAATAGCATGAACAGTAGAAAGCCTACTGCAACCAATCCCATCACACCCAGCACGCGCGCAACCATTTCTTCAGGTAGATGTTTACTGAAGGTGGCTACTGCGGCGGTCCAAATCGACAAAATGAGTACCCACAGCAACAACGAGCCTTCGTGCCCGCCCCAAATCGCGGCAAAGCGATAGTGCATGGGTAATCCGGAATTGGAATGTTGTGAGACATACAGCACTGAGAAATCATTGTTGAGAAAGAGATTCGCAAGTGTGGCAAAAGACAGCACAACGAATACTAACATCCCATAGGCCAGCGGGCGGGCGATACCCATCCACACGAGGTTATTTCGTGCAGCACCGGCTATTGGCAAAACACCCAAGGTAATCGCTAAGAATAGCGAGATAATCAAGGAAAAATGTCCAAGTTCTGCAATCATGTCAGGCCTCTCAAATCAAACAGTTATTTGGCAACGGGAACGACTGGCTCAGCTGACTTGGCAGCTGCATTTGCTGCTTGAGCTTTCATCATGGCATCCGCTGCTTCCGGCGGCATGTAATTTTCATCGTGCTTGGCGAGCACCTCGTCAGCGCGCATCACACCATTGGCTTCTACTCTACCTTGCGCGACCACGCCTTTACCTTCCTTAAATAAATCCGGAAGGATGCCTTTATACACAACCGGGATACTTTTGTGCGTGTCAGTAATCATGAAATTCACTGACAGCCCGTCATTTTCCCGTTTGATGCTACCTTCTTCGACCAAACCGCCAATTCGAAAGCTGCGCCCTTGCGGAGCCTCATTGTTAAACACCTGAGTCGGAGTGAAATAGAGGTTGACGTTGCCTCTCAGCGCGTATAACACCAAGCCGACGGCCATGGACACCGCTGCTACACCGACAGCTATGAACACAAATCTTTTCTGGCGTGGCCTCATTTATTTTTCATCTCCTGCGTTTCGCATCAGGCGTACCTGCTGCAAAGTGACCTTCCTTTTGTGCCTTACCATCGCGATCTCAATCGCAAAAATAAGCAGCGCAACCGCATAAGAACCCAGCCAAATATAGGTAAGCGGATTTTCTCTCATCCATATATCCAGATTCATAGCTTCATTCATAGTTTTACCTCCGGCAATTCAGCAACCCAAGCGGTATTTCGTTCACGTTCCAAAATAATGCTGCGCACCCGCGCCAATACGATCGCCATCGCATATAACCAGCAGGCTGCGAACATGGTAAACATGGCCTGCTGCATCGCTACATGCATAGTGGTTCCGGTAAACTTGATGGTCGAACCCTGATGTAGGGTATTCCACCACTTTACCGAGAAATAAATGATCGGCACGTTTACGGAGCCGACAATAGCCAGCAGGGCAGCAGCCCGGTCAGCACGACGGGGGTCGTCTATCGATGCATGCAACGAAATAAAGCCCAGATACAGGAACAGCAATATCAGTTCTGAGGTCAGGCGAGCATCCCACAGCCACCAAGCACCCCACGTCGGCTTACCCCACAACGCACCGGTCCATAATGAAATAAATGCGAACAGTGCGCCGGTAGGCGCGATCGCGGTGGCCATCATGGATGACAAGCGGGTTTTGAAAATCAGTCCCAGTGCTGCATAACCCGCCATGATCAGGTACAGGAACATGGACAGGATGGAAGCAGGTACATGAATAAAAATGATGCGATAAAACTCACCCTGCGTGGCATCCACCGGTGCGACATAAAAGCCAATGTATAAGCCGACTACACACAAGATTGCGGCAGGAACAGCGAACCACGGAATCATCTTCCCAGCCAAGCCATAAAAGGTGGTGGGGGCAGAATATTTGAACCAGTTAATTGTCAACCTATCACTCCATCGAAATTCGCAACGCCTGCGCAGTCACCCAGGGGGTGAAAACCAAGGCCAACACCAATAATGCGCCCAACAAAGATAGGTGGGACGCTATATTTAACCCGCTTGATACTGCTTCCACCGCTCCCGTGCCAAAAATCAGCACTGGAATACACAACGGTAACACCAACAACGACAATAGCACGCCTCCGCCACGCAGGCCCAATGTCAATGCCGCGCCAATTGCTCCTACCATGCTGAGTATCGGCGTTCCCAGCAGTAGGCCAAGGATCAACACACCAAGTCCATCCACCGACATATCGAACTGTAAACCCAGTACTGGAGCCATCAGCACCAGCGGTAAGCCGGACACCATCCAGTGTGCAACCATTTTGCCCAGCACCAGCATCGACAACGATTGTGGAGCCAACATCATCTGCTCCAGCGTACCATCTAAGTAGTCTGCCGAGAACAGCCTTAACAGCGACAGCATCGAAGACAGTAACGCCGCCACCCATAATACGCCCGCTGCCATTTTGCGCAACATCGCCATTTCCGGCCCGACACCCAATGGGAATAGACTGACCACCATCACGAAAAAAATCAACGTGGTGAGCACATCTGCACGGCGGCGCATTGCCAGCACCAGATCGCGGCGTATCACCAGCATCAGCAAGCCCAGCATCGAAGATCTCTTCATGCCCTGACGACCTTCATGGCAGCGATCATCATGATAGCGACAAGCTGCGCATTTCT
>JBAQWL010000150.1:0-7295 GCA_049298895.1 Gallionella sp. | reverse complement strand
GTGCTATATTGATAACGATGCTCACCCAAGTGCTCTTTTGCGCGGCGGCAAATTTCACTGGGTGAGCGGGTTCAAAAATCCCGATCTCGGTTTGGGAATGAAGCGGGTGAGAGTGATTTTTCATATCGGTTGCGTTAAGATGCATTGTTACCGAGGGCTAGATTCTACACCTGTCGCGGCGTGAGTTAGCTTAATTGCCCACAGCACAACATAACGTCCAAGACGATTTCGTTGAATCTCACCATTAATTTTAGAAAGAACCAAGATGGGGAAAATCACCACCATACTACAAGCCGCGCAGCAACGTGCTAAAGAGATGAACTTGTCTTACGAGGGTGCGTTGCTTCCTGATGAGGCATACGAAATCCTGCAATCCGCACCTGGAGCCAAGCTGGTGGACGTGCGCAGCCGCGCCGAGTTGGACTGGGTTGGGTGCATACCCAATGCCGTGGAAATAGAATGGGCGAGCTACCCAAACATGAAAGTCAACGCGCATTTCATCAACCAACTCGAGCAGCAAGTCGACAAGGAAGCCTTGGTATTGTTCATCTGCCGTAGTGGTGTACGCTCTCACCATGCCGCCGTACTCGCCACGCAGATGGGTTATAGTGACTGCTACAACGTGCTGGAAGGTTTCGAGGGCGATATGAATGATAACCTGCACCGCAACACTCTCAATGGCTGGCGAGTAGCAGGATTGCCTTGGGAACAAATCTAACGCCGATAATCAATAATCAACGGGGCATGATCCGAAAACCGCTCTGCCTTGTAGATAGTAGCTGCCTCAGCGCGCGCAGCGATGTCCGGTGTGGCGATCTGGTAATCAATGCGCCAGCCAACATTCTTCGCCCACGCCTGTCCGCGGTTCGACCACCAGGTATAGGCTTCCTGATTCGGATATAGGTTGCGAAACACATCAACGAAACCAACTTCATCGAATAGCTCAGTAAGCCATGCACGCTCCTCCGGCAGAAAACCGGAATTCTTCTTGTTGCCGCGCCAATTCTTCAGATCAATCTCTTGATGCGCAATGTTCCAGTCGCCGCAAATCACTACTTCACGCCCACTTGAGCGCAATTCATGCAAATGCGGCAGGAAAGCCGCCATGAATTTGAACTTCACCGCCTGGCGCTCCTCTCCGCTGGAACCGGAAGGTAGGTACAGCGATACCACACTGAAATCGGCAAAGTCCGCGCGCAGGTAACGTCCCTCTGTATCGAACGCTGCAATCCCCAGTCCGGCAACTACCTGCTGTGGTTGTTCGCGACAATAGATGCCCACACCGCTGTAACCTCTTTTCTCGGCATAATGAAAATAGCCGTAATAACCACGAGGTGCAAGCATTTGCGCGGTCATGTCCAGTGCCTGTGCCTTGAGCTCCTGCAGGCATATGATGTCTGCACCCTGCTCAGCCAGCCATTCATAAAAGTATTTTTTGGCCGCAGAGCGAATGCCGTTAAGATTGATGGTAATGATGCGCATAAAAAATATCGGGGTTATCGTGCATGCCATTATAATGATTGCCATCGTCTCAACCGATCGCATTCATCATGTTCAATTTCAGACAGGATTTCATTCGCTTTGCCGTACAACAAAGGGTGCTGTGCTTCGGCGAGTTTCAAACCAAGGCGGGACGCTTGTCGCCTTATTTTTTCAACACCGGGTTATTCAACGATGGCGTGTCATTAAAAAATCTTGGGCAGTTTTACACCCAAGCGATTCTCACTTCAAAAGTGCCGTTCGACATGTTGTTCGGACCAGCCTATAAAGGCATCCCGCTGGCTGCCGGGACCGCGATAGCGCTGGCGGAGCAAGGCCGCAACGTGCCTTATTGCTACAATCGCAAGGAGGCCAAAGACCACGGTGAGGGCGGCTCGACAGTGGGGGCAAAGCTTCAGGGGAGAGTGCTGATTATTGATGACGTGATCTCCGCTGGCACCTCGGTGCGAGAATCCATAAGAATAATCCGTTCTGCCGACGCCGAGCCCTGTGGTGTAGTCATCGCGCTGGATCGTATGGAGCGCGGGCAGGGCATGTCGTCCGCCGTTCAGGAAGTGCAGAAAAGTTACGGCATTCCTGTCATATCCATTATCACACTTGATGATTTGCTCGAATACTTGCAGGGGGAGGACAAAATGGTGCAATATTTGCGAACTACACAATCATATCGTGACCAATACGGGACAAAAAATGATTAATTACAGAATGTTAATTGCGCTTATCTGCGGTATCACCTGCAGTTTTCCTGTCGCGGCAAAATTATATAAATGGGTGGATGACAAAGGCACTACGCATTATGGCGAGACTGTCCCACCCAAGTACGCCGGTAAAGATCGTGTCGAGTTGAACGAATCTGGACGCGTAGTCAATAAAAAAGAAGTCCTGACTCCCCAAGAACTGCAGACTCAAGAGCAAAACGAAGCCAAGAAAAAAACCGATGACAAAGCTGCGCTCGATCAGAAACGCTATGATATGACATTAACCAGCACCTACAGCAACGTACAGGAAATCGACCTGGCACGCCATCGCAATCTTCAGCAGGTAAATGCACGCATCACCAATAATAAATCCCAGCTCAATATAGCTGAGGATAATTTGCTTAGATTACAAAAGGAGTCCGAAGGGTACACCCAGGCAAACAAGAAAATCCCCACCTCTTTGCAGGATGAATTACAGGGATCACAAGAACGCGTGCTCAAACTGAAACAGAATCTGGAAAAGTCTCTGGCGGAAAAAGCAGTGGTTGAAGCTCATTATGATGCAGACAAGGTGCGCTATCAGGAACTGACCGGAAAATAACTACCGAGTACAGTACTGTCCACCCGCGCCAAGTTAGTAAGTAATTTACAACTTTTCAAACTGGCGAGTGGCGGCGTTATATCCCAATAACTCGCCACCCTCCATGTCAAAATACCAGCCATGTAACGTGAGTTGGCCTTGTTCAACACGTTCGCGTATCCAGGAAAATGTCATCAGGTTTTTCAGCGAAGCCAATAGTGCCTGCTGCTCGCAAGCACGATGACGCAACTTTTCACTGGCGCCCGCAAGTTCCTGTTCTACCTGCTCACGTGCGGCATCAGCTATCCCCATCCACTCGGCGATGAAGGAGCCTTCCCTGCCCACACCACCTTCCAGCAGCGCGTGGATACCCCCGCACTGAGCGTGTCCGAGCACTATGATGTGCGACACGCCAATATCACACACGCCAAATTCTAGTGCAGCACTGGTACCGTGGAAGTGTCCTTGATTTTCGGCAGGTGGAACCAAATTAGCAACATTGCGAATCACGAACAGATCGCCCGGCGCGCAATCCAATACCAGCGAGGGATCTACGCGTGAATCGCAACAGGCCACCACCAGCACCTTGGGAGTCTGTCCAAACTGCACCAGATCCTGGAATTGCGCCCCATCCGCCGTTAAATGGCGTTCGTGAAAACGTCTGAAACCGTCAACGAGCTGCTTAGGTGAACTCATATGCCAGTCAGCTTGATTTGCGCCTCGTGGTATTTTTCAGCGGTTTTTTTCACCACGTCTTGCGGGATATGTGGAGGCGGAGCAAGTTTGTCCCATCCGGAAGCTTCCAGCCAATCGCGTACAAATTGTTTGTCGAAGCTGGGCGGATTACTGCCGACACGGTATTGATCGGCGGGCCAGAAGCGCGAGGAATCCGGTGTGAGCGCTTCGTCAATAAGGTATAACTTGCCCGCTTCATCAACGCCGAACTCAAACTTGGTATCGGCGATAATAATCCCCTTGGTTGCCGCATAGTTCACTGCCTCGGTATATAGTTGCAATGTTGCATCACGCACTTCAATAGCACGCGCCTCACCAAGCAATTCAACTGCTTGTGCAAATGAAATATTTTCATCGTGATCGCCTATCGCCGCTTTTGTGGATGGCGTGAACAAGGGCTGGGGCAGCTTTTCAGCTTCACGCAAACCCTCCGGTAATTTGATTCCGCACATCGCGCCGGTCTTCTGATAATCCTTCCAGCCGGAACCGACCAAATAACCGCGCACAATTGCCTCTATTGGCAAAGGTTTGAGCTTTTTCACCACGAACGCGCGGCGGCGCACCTGAACCCGCTCGACTTCGGTCTTGACTACCGATTCCGGCGCAATACCGGTCAGATGATTAGGAATAACATGTCGCAGCTTATCGAACCAGAAATTGGATACCGTGGTAAGCACTTCGCCCTTACCAGGGATTGGATCGGCCAAAATCACGTCAAATGCCGACAGGCGATCTGTCTGCACCACCAGCAGTTTTTCCTCGCCTACCGCATATATATCACGCACCTTGCCACGATGTAGCAATGGCAGACTTTTAATGTCGGATTGCAGCATCACTATGCTCATTGCGCCATCCTGAGCGCCAAAGCAATTTCCTGCTGCACACTCTTGGCGGTTTGCGGTGGATATAAGACGCTGACCAGCTTGCCGTTCGCGTCGAGCACCACCAGGGTCACCCGCGATGCGCCGTTGGCTGCTATGAAAGCGCGGCCCTGTGGCGTGTTAAAGTCGGTCAATAAAAACTCGACCTGCGCGGCATGCTGATCGCGTATCTCATTCAACACCTCCATCAGATCGAAAGTTTGCACCGCATTTTTGTCGCGTATCAATACGACAGCCGCCCTGCCCTTGCCGATACGCGACAAGTCATCACTGTAACCGCGCGGTAAATTCATCACCGCCACCACAGCCAACAGCACGAAAAAAACAACCGCTATCCATTTAAACTTTACCGCACGCGAGGACTTGGCTGCGGTTTCATTTTGCTCAGTCTGACTCATGCTCTCCCCTATATTGTGGTTACAAATCGGGCAAGGTGGTCGCTTTCACCGCGTCCGCCTGCTTCTTTCGGAATGCCTGTAACCGTCGCGCAAGTTCGGCATCATTGAGTGCCAGCATCGCTACAGCGAACAATCCGGCATTGGCAGCGCCTGCATCTCCAATGGCGAATGTCGCCACGGGTATGCCCTTGGGCATTTGCACGATGGAAAGCAAAGAATCCAGGCCCTGCAAATGTTTCGATGGCATCGGTACACCCAGCACCGGCAATATTGTCTTGCCAGCGATCACACCCGCCAAATGCGCTGCCCCACCTGCTCCGGCAATGAAGCAATGCACCCCTTGTGCACTGACTTCCTTGATATAGTCGAACAGCAGGTCAGGCGAACGATGTGCCGAAATCACACGCGCATCGTAGGTCACACCGAAATCCTTCAATTGCTGCGCGGCTTGGCGCATAACTTCCCAATCACTGGCGCTGCCCATCACTATCGAAACAAGCGGTTTATCCATGCCTTTAACCTTTGTGATAATTGACGATGCGGTCGACTTCGTTCTTCGATCCGAGGATCACCGGCACGCGCTGGTGCAGGCCGGAAGGCTTGATGTCCATGATGCGCTCATATCCGGTCGAAGACACGCCGCCCGCCTGTTCGACGATAAAGGACATCGGATTGGCTTCGTACAGCAAACGCAGCTTCCCGGCCTTGCTCGGATCCTTGGTGTCCTTGGGGTACATGAACACGCCGCCGCGCGTCAAAATGCGGTGAACCTCGGCCACCATCGAGGCCACCCAGCGCATGTTGAAATTGATGCCGCGCGGCCCTGTTTTGCCTGCGATACACTCTTCTACATATCGTTGCACCGGCTTTTCCCAGAACCGCTCATTCGAAGAATTGATGGCAAATTCCAGCGTATCAGCAGGAATGGTCATGTTCGGATGGGTCAGCATAAATTCACCGATGTCGCCATCCAGCGTAAAGCCATTCACACCGTGGCCAGTGGTGATCACCAGCAGGGTTGACGGACCATACAATGCGTAACCCGAGCAAACTTGCTTGGTGCCAGGTTGCAGAAAGTCCGCTGCGGTCGGATGCTCCACGCCTTTAGGCGCGCGCAGAATCGAGAATATCGTGCCGACCGAAATGTTCACATCGATATTGGAAGAACCGTCCAGCGGATCGAACACAACCAGATACTTTCCTTTCGGATATTTCGCCGGAATAGGATAAACATCCTCCATTTCTTCTGAAGCCATAGCCGCCAGATGCCCGCCCCACTCGGTGGACTTTATAAAAATCTCGTTGGTTATGATATCGAGTTTTTTCTGAGTCTCGCCCTGCACATTCTCGCTGCCCGCACTGCCCAGTACGCCGATCAGCTCGCCTTTGTTAACATCATGTGCGATCTGTTTGCAGGCTATGATGATGTCGCTGATCAAACCGGTGAAATCGCCACTTGCGCCAGGAATCGCGCGTTGTTCCTCGATGATGAACTGGACCAGACTTTTACTCATGCATATTCCCTCTGAAAATATATAATTTTACCGCTTTTTCATACCCTCCTCCACCGTAATTTATGTTTTTAAGTTTAATCCATGTGTGTCAAATTTGGCAGCCTTCAGGTGTATAGGCACAGATACAGCAATCGAGCTACAATCGTCCGGTCACCACACTGCCACCGTTTATCCGTACCACTGCTCCACCTGTCAGTTTGGGGTAGAAATGCCAAGTTCAACGCCATAGTATCCGCATCAACTTGAATTAAGGGGCGCGCAATGAAATTCGCAAAGGGCTTCACACTAGTGGAATTGATGATAGTGGTGGCAATTATCGGTATCTTGGCCAGCGTCGCGGTGCCCTCCTACAATAACTATGTTATACGCGGAAAGTTAGTGGATGCTTCTTCACAACTGTCAGATGGACGGGTCAAGCTGGAACAATTTTTTCAGGACTTTAGAGCCTATGACAACTCTAACGGAGGCACACCACCCTGCCCCGCCCAAACAAAATACTTCACCTTTTCCTGCAACGCCCCCACAGCAACCACTTACACGTTGACCGCAACAAACAAATCCAATCAGGGTCTTGGTACCGCTGGTGATTATACGTACACTATTGACGAGACTAATTCCCGAGCAACCACCAAGTTTGCCGGTGCGGCAGTGGCAGCTTCATGTTGGTTTATGAAACAGGGCGATTCGTGCTAGGCACCATTCCAAAATCTTCGGGATTCACCCTGATTGAGTTAATGATCACTCTTGTCATTCTCGCTATCGCAATGGCATTGGGGATACCTAGCTACAGGGATTGGGTCCAAAACACCCAAATTCGCAACGCCGCTGAATCAGTCCAGAATGGTTTGCAGCGGGCACGGGCTGAAGCAGTAGGGCGCAACACCAATGTTGCATTTGTTTTATTAGGGGTAAACCCTACTTGGGCTTCTTCTTGGGAGGTCAGGGTAGTCAATCCGCTTACGGTGATTGACTCAAGATCAGGTAACGAA
>JBAQWL010000149.1:0-1854 GCA_049298895.1 Gallionella sp. | reverse complement strand
TCTCAGTTAGGCTGCGTATATAGTTTAATCGATAAATTTCCTTGGTATCCCGGGGAGCGTAACTCTGTCTGACGTTAAAGCGGGTAGTCTGAGAATTCAACAAACCTATGCCTGGGCCCACATAGACCCGATTTCGTGCGAGGGATGCATCAAACGGGAAGCGGCTATATGGCAACAGGGCCAAGCCAACACCACCCAAGATTGCATTAGCAGAAAAGCCGTTGGCATCTGTCACGCTCTTGAGGGCACGAAAGTTCAGATTTCCATTTACCTGTGCCAGCCAGGGCTGGGCGATGTAGGTGCGGGCCAAGCCTTTCAGTTCAAGAGCTAGTTTCTGGTATAGCGTTGAATTTCTAGCTTTGAAGCTGCGTTGCTCAATGTTATAACCGAGCTTCCCCTGAAACCCCATAACGATAGGGGCGAGCCGCAGCGACGAGGTGGGGCGGGCGGTAGCGACAGTCGTTACCGGAGTTGCGCCCGAGTCCAAAAACGTCACAGCGTCTACCATCTGGCTGTCTTCACTGCTTTGGGTGGTGGGCGCAGGGGGTCCTTCCGTGACGAGCGTGTCAGCAGGGAACACAGAGGGTGTCCAAGCCATGGCCAGCCATGCCAAAATTATGACGAAACGCCGGTAGCCTCCGACGGCTGCTCTATCTTCCTCGCTTTTTTCTGTAAGCATTTTGTTATGGCATGAAGCTTCTTAAGCAGTGATATTAAAATTATCCGCAAGCAGGGCATGCTTTATCCAGTACATAAATTGGCAATACAAAATAAACTTGGAAAAAATCCGCTTTTTCCCGTTTGCAATAGGTGGCTGAGGGGGTGCAAAAGACGGAACCAATCTTCAGTTTGACACAATTTCCTGAATGCGAATGGGAAGCGCGCGCTACGCGCGGATTTCAATTTCCTCTCTATTTCCTTTATTATTTAATAATATTAAAGGATGCGACAATCACTGTGCCGGGCGAGTTCCATGCTGACAACACTATCCAATCCAAGGCTGATTACAGATTGCTGGCACTTTGGTGTGTTTCAAGACCATGGGCACCTGGAATCCTTTGTGATACTTTCGGTTGACTTGGCCATGGAATGAGCTACTCCATTGTTAAGTTTCGGCAGCATGCAAAAAATAACCTATCGATAACACAGCTCGTTTTACGAGCTCAGTCTAAGTTTCTAAAAGACCACCTCCACGTGGTGGCTGTTAAGCCCAAATAAAACGCTTGAACTGAACCCTGCCGCCCAAAATCAGTTCGTTCCCGTCGCTTCATCAGCTTTTGCCTTGGCGGCAGGTAGCGGCAGGTAGCGCGACTCATCCACTTTAGCGGGGGTCTTTTTCTTGAGTTTGGCTATCAGCGAATTCCACGCGCGCTCACCTTCATCTGTTAGATATAATTCCCTGGCACGTTGCTCGACCTCCTCAAAGCTATTTAGTTTCGCCTCTATGCGGTCTACCAGCTTGAATATTGTTATCCCTTCCATCATGCCTACGGGATCGGAGATTTCGCCGGGCTTGAGCTTGTTTACAACTTCCTGCGCCAATCCGTTCAGCATCCCACTGTGCAAATAGCCCATGTCGCCACCCTGCTCCGCTGACTCTGCGTCACCGGAGTAGAGCGTTGCCAATTCCGCAAAGTCGGCACCTGCGTGCAGCTGTTTGATCAGTTCTTCTGCCTTCAAGCGCGCGGCATCAAAGTCGGGAGCTGAAGGATCCACCCTGAGCTGGATGATCGAGACGCGCAGTTGCTCCGGCTCGGTAAACTTGCTCGGGTTGGCAGTGTAGTATGCGCGCAGTTTTTTCTTGCTCGGGGCGGGCACATTACGTACCCGCTGTTCTAGTTGGCCGCGCAGGTC
>JBAQWL010000148.1:0-2630 GCA_049298895.1 Gallionella sp. | reverse complement strand
CTGGCTTACCGACTGGTACCGGTACTGCACAATCCTTTGCTTTTGACATGATCTACTCCTTCACTTCGCCGGGCGGATCGCCGGCATCGATGTGCTCCATAATGGTTTCAAGTGCTGCTTTGCGGCGATCAGCATACCCCTTGCCTTTAGGAATTTCCAGCCAGAACTCGCGATGATGCTCATCATACCCCGAGACGCGGGCGACGTGGCCATCGTGTGCGATGCTGTAATACGATCGATCTCCCCAACTAATTATGCTCGGCATACACATCCTTTGGATGAATTGTCTTTTGGTAAATGGGACCACAGAACCAGCGCATCGGGTTGTACCACTTGCGAAGGCCGATCACCTTGATGCTGACACCATACGTCAAAAGGTTTTTCATCTTTATGCCCCCATGAATGTTCCGCCACCCTGGCTGGTGCTGCCTTGCTTGGGCGGGAGTTTCAGTTTAGCCGACTTGTGGCCAACTGCGAAGTATCTCCACCCATCCGCTCCATTGCTTGACCAATCGTGGTGTGGGTAACTCTGGAACATCTTGGTCTTGGTGTTGTATTCCTTGTGGTAGCTGGCCAGCGCACTCAAACCGCGCTTGCACTTCTCGGCATCGAAGATGCACCTGGCCATGATTGATCGGCCTGCGTTGATACCATCATCGATCGACAGGTTGGGCACCAGATGGAAGTCAATCCCTAGCGCCTTGGCGATCTGCTTGCGCGTTTTGGGTTCCCCCTCTGTCCCGGCCTGCGCCCACTCGCGCACCTCGAGATCATGCGGGCCATGGTGAGCGCTGTAAACGTAGGGCTTCTTCTGCAACTCCTTGGCGTAATAGCTCATCATTTCGCCAGCACCTTCCAGATAATCAATCACATGTATCTCATTGCGGATAGTTTGGGTGAACCATATCGCCGTTGCGTCGCCCATTCCAATGTCCCACCAGGTTTCAACCCCAAGCGCTGGGTCGTAGGGCATGCGCGCGATGCGCCCATCTTTCCGGGCTTCTTCCAGCTGCTTGCCATAGTACGAGCCCTCCATCACGCCTTCGAATGACACGTAGTATTCCTGCTGGATCATTTCCTCGCTGACGCCCTCACGCCGCTCTGATTCGATCATCTCTGGCGTGATCACCGGGGTGCCATCCGGGCGCCTGGTATCATCCACGGTTAGCCTGGATACAAACCAGTCTGGGTTGTTCCGGGCCATTTCGTACAGGTCATAGCCATGGTTCTTGCCGCGCGGCGTGTAATCGAATGCAGCCCATCCACCGTTCTCAAGCAGGATTGGCCGGATGAACTCCCAAGCCGCTGGATCCTGCAGGCTGTATTCCGCGAACACGCAGCCGATCGGGTTGGTCGACATCAGGGTATCAATGTTGTCCGACCCCACCAACTGGAACACGCTGCCATTGTGGTACTCGATCTTGAGCTCGGAACTGTTGCGCTTGGCCACCAACTGGTCCGGGAAGTGGCTGATGAACGGGAATCCGTCGCGATCCTTGCCGTCCCAGATCGCCTTCTTGCCCTGTGCATAAGTCGGGAAGAGGTAGAAATACGTGCCAACGCGGTCATACATCGCACCGGCCGTGTAGTTGATGAGGGTCTTTTCCTTGCCGGCGCGGCGATGCCAGCACATCAGGATGCGCTTCATCCCGTCATCCAGCGCGGCCAATGGCGGCACCTGGTAGTCCCGCGGGATGAAGTTGAAGGGTAGAGCGATCTCGAGATCAGGGATTATCATTTCAATGGGTTTGCGGGCAGGTGATGTTTTTTGCATGCCATTGTATACATGCGTTTAAGTCATACCCTTCCACCGTGCTGATCCACCCGAAAATAATCATGGCTTCGGCGGCTTCTTGCCGTAGTGCATCCGGTTGACGATGATGTTGCCGCTGTGCTCCACGTCCAGCTTGTCGCCATAGCGCTTGGGCGCCATCTTGCCGGCCAGCCACTTCCTGGCATCGATCTGCAACCTGGTGCGCTCCACCATATCAGCTGTCACCGTTTCGGTCGTGCCATCGCCCTTGTCAGTCACCTTCTTACCGGTGCGGCAGTTGTCAGCCAAAGCGAGCACATCTTCGACCATCTTGTCGGCCTGCGCCTCGCGCGCGCGCGCGTATTGGTCAACCCATGCCTTATTCGACTTCACAAACTCGATCATGGTAGGCCACTTAACGCCAATTTCCTCTGCAATCTTGCGCATAGACCAACCTTCTGCGGTAAGTTCGCATATCTGATCAATGCCAAATGCGTCCAAGCGCTGGCGTGCTGTCTTTTTGGGTTGGCCATACTCGGAGCGCAGGCGGTGCGTAACGCGGCAAGCGCGAACATAGGCTTCAGGGGTAGCGTAGTCGTCGCGATCTGGTGCCGGGTGGGCTTGGATGGCCTCTTTGGAGTGCTCGGGTGGTCCTGCCTTGGTGCGCTTCTTGGCTGGCTTCTTGGTGGGTTTGGTCATTGTCCGACCTCGGTTGTTTGGTTGCGAACAGTGGAGTCGGACCACGTCTCAGGGGTATGAACCCGGCGAATTCCTGTTATTCGATCATCGCATTTATGGAGCTGGTGCAGGGTGTGCCTCCCTGGCGGGGCTCCCCGCGCACAGGAAGCGTTCAAAATCTGCCGTCATGCACCAACAA
>JBAQWL010000147.1:0-6706 GCA_049298895.1 Gallionella sp. | reverse complement strand
GCTCAACCCGCAGAAGTTGGCAGGGGATCAATCACATCATTCAGGATGCGCTTGAAAAAGTGAATCTGGCCGAAATGATCGCACCCAAGCCGCAGGTGGTGGATACGAGCGCGCTTCGTTCGCGTGGCATTTTGGTTTGAATATTATTTGGAGGTAAACATGGCTATCACAATGACAGAATCTGCTGCACAACACATTCGCACTCAGGTCGAGAAAAGCGGCAATGGGGTCGGGTTGCGTCTCGGGGTGAAGAAATCCGGATGCAGTGGCTTTGCCTACACCATGGACATCGCGCAGGAAGTGCAGGAGTCTGACAAGGTTTTCGAGAGCTTTGGCGCCAAGGTATTGGTGGATGCACAGAGCTTGGCGTTTCTTGATGGAACGGAGCTGGCGTATGTGAAGGAAGGTTTGGGACATGTGTTCAAGTTCAACAATCCCAATGTCAAGGATCAGTGCGGCTGCGGCGAAAGTTTCGCGGTTTAAAGGATTGTTTATGGAAGCCTTTAGAAATTCACTTTTGCGGGATGGCAGGCTGGACACGGCGATGCGAAGCATTTGGGGCGGGCAGGCCTGCTGCTCCGCGCTCCCGCACCGGAGGGTTCCACCCCACCGTGTCGCGCGGGCACCGCAAGGAGCCGCGCAGCGAATGACGAGGCATATCTGGTTTGATAGACGAGGAATGAGCGAGCACGCGACGCTGCGATTCGCCCGCAAATGAATTTATGAGCACAGCACTGCACAATCTGGTCAATCAGCCCTATAAGCATGGCTTTGTGACTGACATCGAAACCGAGTCGGTTCCGAAAGGCTTGAGTGAAGACGTGATACGCCTGATCTCGAAAAAGAAGGCGGAGCCTGAGTGGTTGCTTGAGTTCCGCCTGGAAGCTTACCGGCACTGGCTGACCATGGAGGAGCCGGCTTGGGCGAACGTGAGTTACCCCAGGATAGATTTTCAGGACATTATTTACTTCGCCCAGCCCAAGCCCAAGAAGCAGCTGGCCAGCTTGGACGAGGTCGATCCGGAATTAAGGCGCACCTTCGAAAAACTCGGTGTGCCGTTGCACGAACAAAAACTGATGACGGGGGTCGCGGTCGACGTGATCTTCGACAGCGTATCGGTGACTACGACCTACAAGGCGAAGCTGGCCGAGATCGGAATCATTTTCTGCTCCTTTTCCGAAGCGGTGCGTGAACATCCGGAACTGGTGAAACAATATCTGGGCAGCGTGGTGCCGAGTGGCGACAACTTTTATGCCGCACTCAATTCGGCGGTGTTCACCGACGGGTCGTTCTGCTACATACCGAAAGGGACAAAATGCCCGATGGATCTGTCCACTTATTTCAGGATCAATACCGAAGGCTCCGGACAGTTCGAACGCACGCTGATCATCGCCGAGGAGGGCAGTTCGGTGTGTTATCTGGAAGGCTGCACCGCACCGCAGTTCGATACCAACCAGCTGCATGCGGCAGTGGTCGAACTGATTGCGCTGGACAATGCGGACATCAAATATTCGACGGTGCAAAACTGGTATGCCGGTGACGAGAACGGCAAAGGCGGGATCTACAATTTCGTCACCAAGCGCGGATTGTGCAAGGGCGTCAATTCGAAAATTTCCTGGACCCAGGTAGAAACCGGCTCCGCGATCACCTGGAAGTACCCGAGCTGCGTGCTGCTGGGCGACAAATCGACCGGCGAATTCTATTCGGTTGCGTTGACCAACCATCTGCAACAGGCCGATACCGGAACGAAAATGATCCATGTTGGCAAGAACACCCGGAGCAAGATCATCTCGAAAGGGATCTCAGCGGGACGCTCGAGCAACAGCTACCGCGGTCTGGTCAAGGTCGGCAGCCGTGCGACGGGTGCCCGGAATTATTCTCAGTGCGACTCGATGCTGATTGGCGACCGCTGTGCGGCAAATACTTTTCCGACCATAGATGTGCAGAACACTACGGCGACGATCGAGCACGAAGCTTCGACGTCGAAGATCGGCGAAGACCAGATGTTCTTCTTCGCGCAGCGCGGCATCGGTTCGGAAGAGGCGATCGCCATGATCATCAACGGCTTTTGCAAGGACGTGTTCGTGCATCTGCCGATGGAATTTGCGGTCGAGGCAACCAAGTTGCTCGGCCTGAAACTTGAAGGGAGCGTAGGGTGATTAACAAAGATTGCAAAGTGTTGCTGGAAGTAAAAAATCTCAAAGCCGAAGTTGCCGGGGTTGAGATATTGAAGGGTGTTAACCTGACCGTGCGCGCGGGCGAGGTGCATGCCATCATGGGCATCAACGGCTCAGGCAAGAGCACCTTCTCCAAGGTGCTGGCGGGACATCCGGACTATACCGTAACCGGTGGCGCAGCCACTTTCGCAGGCAAGGACCTTTTATCGCTCGCCCCGGAAGAGCGTGCCAGAGCGGGTTTGTTCCTGGCGTTCCAGTACCCGGTCGAGATCCCCGGCGTATCGAACAGCGCATTGTTGCGCCTGGCCTACAACACGCGGCAGACCGAACGCGGACTGGAAGAACTCGATCCGCTTGAGTTCGAAGACCTGGTGCAGGAGAAGATCAAGGTCGTCGAGATGGATGCCAGCTTCCTGAGCCGCAGCGTGAACGAAGGATTCTCCGGCGGCGAAAAGAAGCGCAACGAGATCCTGCAAATGGCGGTGCTGGAACCCAGGCTGGCGATACTGGACGAGACCGATTCCGGTCTGGACATCGACGCCTTGAGGATCGTGGCTAAAGGCGTCAACAGCCTGCTCTCGTCCGACAATGCGGTGGTGATGGTGACGCATTATCAGCGCCTGTTGAACTACATCGTGCCGGATTACGTGCATGTGATGGATGGCGGGCGCATCGTCAGGACCGGCGGCAAGGAACTCGCGCTGGAACTGGAAGCGCGCGGCTACGATTGGCTGAGGGCGGCGGCGTGACCATGATTCGCGAACAAGGGACCAAAGAACAATGCTTCGAGCAGCTACTGCTCGGTAAAGCCGTCAAATCGGAAGGCTGGCTGGAGCAGCTCCGCGTCGAAGCGCTGGGGCATGCTCAGGCCATGAACTTTCCTTCAGCCAGGCATGATGACTGGCGCTTCACCGATCTGTCGTCGCTTTATCAGCATGATTTCCATCCCGTCATCGCCTTTGCCCGACTGACTAGCTCCGATATCGAGAAGTTCGTAATTCCCGGAGCGATCCGGCTGGTCTTTGTCGATGCATGCTATGCCGTTGAACTATCAGATTTGTCCCATGCGGGTTCAGAAGTGACAGTGGCATCGCTGGCCGAGCGCCTCGGAGACCGGAAGGTCGAGGAAAGTTTCGGACGCCATGCACCATATAGACAAGATGCTTTTGTCGCCCTGAATACCAACTTCTTCGAAGACGGTGCCTGGATCCATGTTGCAGGCGATGTAACAACACCGATCCATTTGCTTAATGTTGCGACCAAGCGTGATGTTCCATCCGCCATCTATCCGCGCTGCATGGTGGTGATGGAATCTTCCAGCTGTGCCACCATCGTCGAAGACTATGTTGGTCTCCCCCTATCCAACTTTCCCCCGCAAGCGGGAGAAAGGGCAATCGAATCGCTTCGCGAGTTCACGTTAAACGACGGCATATATTTTTCAAATGCGGTGACTGAGGTAGTGCTAATGGAGCATGCGCAGTTGCAGCATGTGCGCGTACAGCGGGAAGAAAAAAATGCGTTCCATATCGGACACTGTTCGGTCGAAATGGGAAGAGACAGTGCTTATTCCGCGACCTCGGTTGCGTTGGGTGCGCGCGTGTCGCGCCTTACCCTGCATGTCACGCAGCAAGGGGAGGGTGCCGAAATTCATCTCGACGGGCTGGCTTTGATCGCGGGGCGCCAGATTGCAGACACGCACACTTTGATCGATCATGCCGCACCCGGAGGCAAGAGCGTCCAATTGCACAAATGCATCGCAGACGGATCGGCCCATGCGGTTTTCAGTGGCAAGATCATCGTGCATGAAGGTGCGGTGGGCACCGATTCTGCGCAAAGCAGCCGCAACTTGCTGCTTTCTGACAAAGCCCGCATCGACACCCAGCCGCAGCTTGAAATTTTCAACGACGATGTGAAATGCAAGCACGGCGCGACAGTCGGGCAGATCGATGCCGAAGCGCTGTTCTTCCTCAAGAGCCGTGGGTTGACCGAAGAGCGCGCGCGTAATCTGTTGACCCACGCTTTTGCCGCCGAGATCATCGTCAAGATACCGGTGCCTGCTCTGGTCGAATCCCTGAGCAAGACGATCCTTGAACGTATAAATGGGGAACGCATGGGCGGGGTTCGCTTATGAAGATCGAGCGCATGAATACTGAACCTGTCAACGTCAGCCAAATTCGGTCTGATTTCCCGATACTCGGCTTGCAGGTATCCGGCAAGCCGCTGGTCTATCTGGATAACGCGGCCAGCAGCCAGATGCCGCAGGCTGTCATCGATCGCATCGTGCGCTACCAGAGTCAGGAGCACTCCAATATCCATCGCGCCGTGCATTACCTGAGTGAGACAGCCACCAGGGAATTCGAGGCCGCGCGCGTCAAGGTTCAGCATTTTGTGAATGCAAAGGAATCGCGAGAAATCATATTCACGCGCGGCACCACGGAAGCCATCAACTTGGTGATGCACGGCTACGGCCGCGCGTTCATCGGGAAAGGGGACGAGATCATTTTGTCCGCCCTGGAGCACCATGCGAATATCGTTCCATGGCAGATGTTGGCGCAGGAAAAAGGCGCGGTACTGCGCGTGATCCCGATGAACGATGCCGGTGAATTGCTGATCGACGAGTTTGAGGCGCTGTTCAATGAAAGAACCAAATTCCTCGCGCTGCCGCATGTGTCGAACGCGCTGGGCACGATCAATCCGGTGAAACAGATGACTGCATACGCGCATAAGCACGGCGTACCGGTATTGCTCGACGGGGCCCAGGCGGCGCCGCATCAGGCACTCGACATGCAGGATCTGGATTGCGATTTCTATGCGTTTTCCGGACACAAGATGTGCGGGCCGACCGGTATCGGCGTGCTGTACGGCAAGGCGCAACTGCTGGAAAAGATGCAGCCCTTTATGGGCGGCGGCGACATGATCCTCTCGGTGAGTTTCGAGAAGACCACCTACAACGTCATCCCATCCAAATTCGAGGCGGGTACGCCGCCCATCATGGCGGCGATCGCACTGGGTGCGGCGATCGATTATTTGAACGGCATCGGCCTGGATAAGATCGAGGCGTATGAAAAGGCATTGCTGGATTACGCAACTGAACGGGTATCGGCTTTGAAAGGCGTCAGGATTATCGGCACAGCAAAACACAAGGCCGCAGTGCTGTCATTCGAGATCAAAGGTGTTCATCCTCACGATATGGGCACGATCCTGAACGGGGAGGGCATTGCGATCCGTACCGGCCACCATTGCGCTCAACCGGTGATGCAGTTCTACGGGATCCCGGCCACCGCGCGTGCTTCGTTCGCTTTTTACAACACCAAACAGGAGATCGACAAACTGGTCGACGGCATCCGAAAAGTGCAGGAGATGTTTGCATGACCGACATGCGGCAGCTGTATCAGGAGGTGATACTCGATCACAACCGCAGGCCGAGGAATTTTGGTTCTATACTCAGCGCTAACCAGCATGCCGAGGGACACAATCCGTTGTGCGGCGATCACATAAAGCTGTCGATGAACGTGCAGGATGGCAGGATCAATGAGATTGCTTTCGAAGGCGAGGGCTGCGCGATCTGCAAGGCGTCGGCCTCGATGATGACAGGAGCGGTCAAAGGGAAGTCAGTGCAGGATGCTGAAACTATGGTCGTTGAATTCAGAGGCATGGCGACCGGTACGCTCAATATCGAAATCCAAGCGCATCATTTGGGCAGGCTAAAAGTTTTTGCCGGAGTCAAGGATCTGCCATCAAGAGTCAAGTGCGCAATCCTGCCGTGGCATACATTGCATGCGGCGCTCCATGCTAAACCATCGGTCTCGACTGAAGGCGAAGCTGATCCTGTTCCTGGCACAATGATAGGTGAAGAATAATCATGCCTAAAATTGCTGAAATAGAAGACACCCCAAATCCTAACGCGGTCAAGTTTGTGTTGAAGGACAGGCTGACTTGGGGCACAGCGTGTTCTTTCGACAGCGCCGAGTCGGCTGCTGCCGATCCGCTTGCCGTTCAATTGTTCGCCATCCCGCATGTCATCAATGTGTATTACATGGACAAATGGATCACCGTTACCCAGGACGGGGAAGCAGACTGGCCGGAACTGGTGCGCAAAGTCGCCGAACCGATCAGGGCAGCTGAGGCCGCTCAGAAGCCGGAGCAAGAAATCACTTCAAGTTTTGATGACGATGATCCAAAACTGGCTGCAATCCGAAAATTATTGGATGAGCAAGTTCGTCCCGCATTGGTGGGAGACGGCGGAGATCTGCAAATCGTCGGCCTGGATGGAAATGTACTCTCGATACGCTATTTCGGCGCCTGCGGAAGTTGTCCTAGTTCTCTTGCGGGAACACTTTCGGCGATTGGTAATCTGGCTAGAACCATAGAGCCCGACATCGAGGTGGAAGTGGTATGAGCGGGTGGATGGATGTGGCGGGAGTCGATGAAATTTCCGTCGGCAAGCCGGTGCACATAGATATCGACGGAACCGGCATCGCAGTGTTCAAGCTGGAACAAGCATTCTATGCACTTGAGGATGTCTGCAC
>JBAQWL010000146.1:0-5821 GCA_049298895.1 Gallionella sp. | reverse complement strand
GGACTATCGCATCGCCAAACCGGCCCTCACTGGGACTGCGATCACCAACATGGGTGGCGCTATGTTGAACCTCAGCGCAGGCCTGGATTTTTAAACTATGTCAAATGGTTGCCACGCCTAAGCAAAGGCGCTGCTGTTTGTGTTGTTGGTAGTCAAGCGGATTGCACAGTGTATTCGGGCAGTGCAACAGTTGATTAGAGCAGAGACAGAAATTACACAAGAGTATTTGGGTGGCTGTATAAAACGCCCAACGCTATTTGTTAATGCCGGATATCCATTCAGCTGCACTTACTGTATTCGCGATCAGCATGGTGATGGTCATTGGGCCAACGCCGCCGGGCACCGGGGTGATCCAGCCAGCGGCCTTTTTGGCAGATTCGAAATCGACATCGCCGCATAGCTTGCCGTTGTCCATGCGGTTTATGCCGACATCGATCACCGCAGCACCCGGTTTGATCATGTCGCCAGTGATCATCTTCGCTTTGCCGGTCGCGACGACCAGGATGTCGGCATCGCGGGTGAACTTGGCGAGATCAACTGTTTTCGAGGTGCAGATCGTCACGGTGGCATTCTTGTGCAGCAACATCAAGGCCATGGGTTTGCCGACGATATTGCTGCGGCCCACCACCACGGCGTGCTTGCCTTCGATGCTCACGCCGCATTTTTCCAGCAGCTTCATCGCGCCGTAAGGCGTGCAGGGCGCGAAGCGCATGTTGCCGGTGATCAGCGCGCCGACGTTCACCGGATGGAAGCCGTCCACGTCTTTGTCCGGGCTGATCGCTTCAAGCACCTTGCTGCTGTCGATGTGTTTCGGCACCGGCAGTTGCACCAGAATGCCGTGTATCTTTGGATCAGCGTTCAGCGCGGCGATCTTGGCCAGCAGCACGGCTTCGCTGGTGTCCGCGGGCAGCACGATATGCTCGGAGTGCAGGCCCAGTTCCGCGCAGGCTTTCACTTTGTTGGCGACATAAACCTTGGAGGCTGGATCGTCGCCGACGATGATCACCGCCAGCCCCGGTGTGACGCCGCGCGCCTTCAGCGCATCCGCGCGCACCTTCCACTCGGCGCGTACCTTTTGCGCGATAGTTTTGCCGTCGATGATCTGTGCAGTCATGTTCGCATCCTTGTACGTTGATCTATATATTGAGTGAAGCATAGAACTGCGCCATCCCAACCTTCCCCCTTGCAGGGGGAAGGTTGGGATGGGGGTAGCACAATGGGGCAATAGCGCTTCTACCCCCTCCCCAGCCCTGCCTGCAAGGGGGAGGGGATGCAGCTCGGAATTTTATGGCACAGTAAAATTTAGAAGCTGGGCTTGTCCGGCGCGTTCTCATAGTTTTTGACTCCCGCCATGATTTCCGCGCGCGCCTCTTCAATGCCGCTCCATCCGCCTATCTTCACCCACTTGTTGGGTTCGAGGTCTTTGTAGTGCTCAAAGAAATGGCTGATCTGTCTGAGCGTGATTTCCGGCAGTTCGGTGTGGCTTTTCAGGCCGCGGTACAGCGTGGAGAGCTTATCCACCGGCACGGCGAGAACCTTGGCATCCATGCCAGCTTCGTCTTCCATCCTGAGCACGGCCAGCGGGCGGCAGCGCACCACCACGCCGGTGTTCAGCGGCACGGGCGTGATCACCAGCACGTCCACCGGATCGCCGTCGTCGGAAAGGGTGTGCGGGATATAGCCGTAATTGCACGGGTAGTGCATCGCGGTATTCATGAAGCGGTCGACGAAGATCGCGCCGGATTCCTTGTCCACTTCGTATTTCACCGGCTCCCCGTGCATGGGGATCTCGATGATCACGTTGAAATCGTCGGGCAGGTTTTTCCCGGAGGGGACTTTATTCAGGCTCATGCAGCATTCCTTGATGTGTGAAAGTCCGCAATTATAAGCGATGCGGGGCGATGCGCACACTGGAATGGGCGGGGACGATGGAGCCCGCTGCATTGGGAAGTGTCGCGCTCCCGCTAGGCTGGTCGTTCACTTACACAGCGGTCAGTAATAAAGACGACAGATGTAGGGTGGATGCGCTCCGCTTATCCTCCCTACGTTACTTTAGATGCATCCGTAGCAAGTCCTTGTTAGGCGGCATTTTGCAGAACCGAAAATCAGCCAATATCCTCACGAGTCTCAACACCGCCGACGATATCGATACCGATACCGCTAAATTTCTCATTCCAGCCGTCCTTCGACGCAGGCATAGTGAAGGAAGTTAGTGCCCTCCACGTATTCTTTCCTGACCAAACCGCTTGCAATTGCACTTTATGTGGAACTAACAGATTTTCTGCCGCCTCTCTTTGAAAGTAGAGAATAGTCTGGATTGCATCGAAACCTTTCAATACTACTGGTTTCTTAAAACTAAATTCGCCGTCCAAGGGGTCTGTGCTAAAACCCACCCAAATTAGTTTGTCTTTTTGTGTTTCTAAGAATCTGACTGCAAAGCCGGATATTACAATTGACTGTGGCCCAGTGTTTTGCAAAACGAGGGGTAGCTGTATAGCTAGCTTTTGCGATTTGAATTGACCGAATACGTATTGTGGGCCTATAGCAATGACTTTTCCTCTCCGAGCATTAAGCCACCAAAAACTGAAGATTGTAAAAATGATGGCGCAAAGACTCAGTACAAGAGCAATTTCAGATGTGAAGAATGAGTCTGGAGGTGGCATATTCTTTAACGAGGATGTAGAAAAATTAGCATTAGTACATACTGCCGTAAACCAAATGGAAGACAAAGTTCCGGCTGTGGCACCAAGAGGAACGTCATACCCCCTTAATACGTTGCCCTAAAGCGGCCAGTCATCTTGGTCTTCAAAACGACCACTCTTAATACAACTGAATTGTCGTTACAAATTTTCCGGTACATTCAGTGAACGACTAGCCGACCCTTCGACAGGCTCAGGGACTTGTTCAACGCACCTTTAAATGCTGAAACCGGCCAGCTTCTTCGGCACCGCAACATTCTTCAGGCGTACATACTGCGGCAGGCCATCCTTGTACGGCGGATAGTCTTCGCCCTTGATCAGCGGTAACAAGTAGGTGCGGCATTTTGCCGTGATGCCGAAACCGTCGGGTGTGATGAAATCGCGCGGCATGAATTTTTCTACATTCGCGACCTTGCTCAGCGGTGCGACGCCGACTTTCCATTTGTAGGGTTTGTCCGAGATGCGTTCGACTGTGGGCATCACCGCGTTCTGTCCCTTGAGCGCCAGCTCCACTGCGGCCTTGCCCAGTGCGTAGGCCTGGTCCACATCGGTCTTCGAGGCGATGTGGCGCGCGGCGCGTTGCAGGTAATCGGCAACGGCCCAGTGGAATTTGTAGCCGTACGCTTCCTTGATCATGTTGGCGACGACCGGCGCCGCACCGCCGAGTTGCGCATGGCCGAAGGCGTCGCGCGTGCCCTGTTCGGCGAGGAATTTCCCGTCCGGGTAATGGGAGCCTTCCGAGACCACCACGCTGCAATAACCATGCTTCTTGACCATGGCATCCACCTTGGCGAGGAATTTCTTTTGGTCGAATTCGATCTCGGGGAACAGGATGACAACGGGGATGCCTTGTTCCTCGACCAGTCCGCCCGCCGCCGCGATCCAGCCGGCATGGCGGCCCATCACTTCGATGACAAATACCTTGGTCGAAGTCTTGGACATTGAAGCAACGTCGTAGCTGGCTTCCAGCGTGGAGACGGCGATGTATTTCGCCACCGAGCCGAAGCCGGGGCAGCAGTCGGTGATCGGCAAGTCATTGTCCACGGTCTTGGGGACATGGATGGCCTGCACCGGGTAACCCAGTTTTTCTGAGAGTTGCGAGATCTTGTAGCAGGTGTCGGCGGAGTCGCCGCCGCCGTTATAGAAGAAGTAGCCGATGTTGTGCGCCTTGAAGACTTCGATCAGGCGCTCGTATTCGCGCTTGTTGGCTTCCAGGCTCTTGAGTTTGTAGCGGCAGGAACCGAATGCACCGGAGGGCGTGTAGCGCAGGGAGGAGATGGCTTTGGCGGATTCCTTGGTGGTGTCGATCAGCTCTTCGGTCAGCGCGCCGATGATGCCGTTGCGGCCGGCATATACCTTGCCGATCTTGTCCTTGTGCTTGCGCGCGGTTTCGATCACCCCGCAGGCGGAGGCATTGATGACTGCGGTGACACCGCCGGATTGCGCATAAAAAGCATTCTTCTTTGCCATGCTATTGTTCTCCCTGATTTTGAATTATGGTTGCTGAATAACTTGCTTCGTTCTACATGATTGCTGCGATTTCAAGGGATGAATCTTACGATATTTTCAGGATTAAGGCGAAGCAAAGTAGCCAGTCCGCTTATATCAATGCAGAATTTGTAGGGTGCGTTCCACGCACCATCTTTAACCCGGATTGTTCATCAGACGTAAGTCCGGGTACAACGGTGTATCCCCCCCTTTGAAAAAGGGGGGGAGGGCTTGCGAAGGGGCATGGGTTGAATTTTCCAATGGATTATTTCGCTTTTGATTGCGAAATGGAATAAGGTGTCGCCGTGAGTGAACACCCTATCATCATCTGGACTGAATCAGACAAATCTTGCTCTGCCCGTTGGCGTTCGGAAAGCGGCATGCCGCCGCCCAAGCGCGTGGTCATCGCGGACGACACGACCAAGGCGGTCGATGCATATCGCCTGGCCTGCGAGGGGACAGCGCTGTTGTGGCGCGGCGATTTCCAGAACGCGAAGCAGTTGTTGCTGGCGATGTCGCGGCGCGCCGACCGCAAGCCGCGCAAGCCTGTCCTGAGCTTGGTCGAAGGGACATCAACGATACCAAGTGAAGCATTCAACTTGCATCGCCAGGCACAGTCGCAACGCGCCCGCACCTTGGCGATGATACTGATACCCTTAGACAGGGATTACACCATCCCGTTGCGCAGAGCGCCGGACCTGCGGCAACCCTGCACGGAAGCGTACGGAACGGCGAGCGAAGCTTCGATAGTTTCGCTGCGCGAATTGCTGGGGCTGATCGGCGCGCATGAGTGGCGCAAGAAGGGCGTCGAGATACCGGTGTTGGGCGGGCGCATCCATCCTCATTACGGCGTGTACTCGCCGGTGCGCGGCGAGTATGTGGGGTTGGTCAACCAAGCGCCGCTGCCTTCAACTGAATTGGCCTTTGATATCGGCACCGGCACCGGCGTGCTGGCCGCGGTGCTGGCGCGCCGTGGCGTCAAGCATATCGTGGCCACCGATCAAGACCCCAGAGCCTTGGCGTGCGCCCGAGAGAACCTTGCGCGACTCGGATTGAACGCGCAGGTGGAGGTGATACAGGCCGATCTGTTCCCTTCGGGAAAGGCTCCTCTCATCGTATGTAATCCGCCGTGGATCCCGGCTCGTCCCAGTTCACCCATCGAGCATGCGATATTCGACCCGGACAGCCGCATGCTGCGCGGGTTCATCAGCAGGCTGGCCGCTCACCTGGAGTTGGGCGGCGAGGGCTGGTTAGTGTTATCTGATATCGCCGAGCATCTGGGTTTGCGTACTCGGGATGAACTGCTGGCCGCATTTGATGTAGCAGGGTTGCAAGTAATTGAACGAATAGATGTCAAGCCCCATCACCCCAAACTGGCCGATACAACTGATCCACTACATGCCGCCCGCGCAGTAGAGATCACTTCACTGTGGCGACTAGAGGTTCGTTAATGGGTGGTGATGGGTGGGTAGCGGTCAGGCCATCCTAGAAGTAAGGTGTGCGCAAGGTGAAAACAAGTGCGCCTCCCCCTTCATATGGCAAGCTTGGCTATGGTTTTTCAACACTACGCACCTCACAGACCTTGCCCGATACAACGACCTTGTCTCCGTTACAGACATACTGTGTGGTCAGCT
>JBAQWL010000145.1:0-7115 GCA_049298895.1 Gallionella sp. | reverse complement strand
GGCCATTCCTACGTGATCTACGGTATCCTCGCGAACGGCGCGACCACGCTGATGTACGAAGGCGTACCGACGCATCCAGGGCCGGATCGCTTCTGGTCGATCATCGAGAAGTGGAAGGTCTCGATCTTCTACACCGCGCCAACCGCAATCCGCACCTTCGTGCGGCTCGGCGACGAATACCCGAAGCGCCACGACCTCTCGTCGCTGCGCCTGCTCGGAACCGTCGGTGAACCGATCAATCCCGAGGCGTGGATCTGGTACCACCGCGTGATCGGGAACAAGCGCTGCCCGATCGTCGACACCTGGTGGCAGACCGAGACCGGTTGCCACATGATCGCGCCATTGCCCGGCGCTGTGCCAACCAAACCGGGTTCCTGTACCCTGCCCATCCCGGGCATCCAGGTCGCCGTGGTGGATGAGACTGGCAATGAAGTCCCCAATCAACAAGGCGGCTCGCTGGTCATCACCAAACCCTTTCCATCACAGATACGCACCATCTGGGGCGACCCGGAACGCTTCAAGAAGAATTACTTCCCCGAAGAGATGCGCGGCTACTACCTCGCCGGCGATTCCGCCAATCGCGATGAAGATGGCTACATCTGGATCATGGGACGCAATGACGACGTCCTGAAAGTATCCGGCCACCGCCTCGGCACGATGGAGATCGAATCCGCACTGGTCGCCAGCCCACTGGTCGCCGAAGCTGCCGTGGTCGGTCGTCCGCACGACATCAAGGGTGAAGCTATCGTCGCTTTCGTGGTGCTGAAAGGCGCACGCCCCACAGACTCCGCCAAGGCAAAAGAGATCGTCGATATCCTGCGCAGCTGGGTCAGCAAAGAGATCGGCCCTATCGCCAAACCAGACGAGATCCGTTTCGGCGACAACCTGCCCAAGACCCGCTCCGGCAAGATTATGCGCCGTTTGCTACGAGCCATCGCCAAAGGTGAGGAGATCACCCAGGATGTCTCGACACTGGAAAACCCGTCCATTCTGGAACAATTAAAAAACCCGGTGAGCTGATTAGCAGCCAGCAACGCGAAAAGTTGCCGGGTAGCGGTGAAGGTTAACTAACAGGTGCACTACAACATGTTATGGCAGCCATCTCCTCGTTTAGAGGCAGACTATAGCCTTGGAGGCACGTTCACCCTAACCATTCGTCCTCTATCCTCCGCCTTCTGTCTTCAGTGACTCACCTTTTATCACCAGCCTGCTGTTTTTAATTGACCTGTGCACAGCAGTTAGTCTACTATCGCGCCAGTTTTAAATTCTGGAAGGGCGCATGTGTCATTGATTCGACTTATTTTTTCAGCTCTCCTTGCGGTTAGCTCACTAAGTTTTCCGACCTTTGCACACGCGGATGAAACGGCCTCGCTTAACCCGTCTACTGTCGACACGCTTGAACCGCGATTTCTTCCCTCTGCGCGAGATATTAGAATCGAGCTTCTTCCTCTATCGCCAGAAACTCTGGGAACTCAAAATTTTTCTCAGTCCATTCCGTCAGAAAAAGACCTGTGGATCCGCATACGCAATGGTTTCGCGATGCGCCAGCTTAATTCCAAGCTGGTAGCCAATCACGAGAAGTGGTATGCCAACCACCCCGATTATGTAGCGCGCATGACGGAGCGGGCGCGCCGCTACCTTTATTACATCACCGAAGAAGTAGAGCGCCGTGGCATGCCCACCGAAATTGCGCTGTTACCGATGATCGAAAGCGCTTTTAATCCCGGTGCATATTCGACAAGCCGCGCTTCGGGTATCTGGCAATTCATCCCGTCGACCGGCAAAATATTCGGCATGCAACAAAACTGGTGGTATGACGGTCGCCGCGACGTCATCACCGCGACCAATGGCGCACTCGATTACCTGCAAAAACTGCACGACATGTTCGGCGACTGGGAATTGGCTTTGGCTGCGTACAATTGGGGCGAAGGGGCGGTGCAACGTGCACAGGCAAATAATCGCAGACGCGGCCTGCCGGTCAACTACGCGAGCCTGAAATTACCTAAGGAAACACGCAATTACATACCAAAATTAATGGCCGTCAAGAACATCATTGCCAATCCCGCCAGCTTTGAGCTGGAGTTGCCGGAGATACGCGACGAACCCTACTTCGTTGCTGTAGCCACCACCAGTCACATAGACGTGAAACTGGCCGCCCAGCTGGCAGATATCTCGGAAGAAGAGTTCATCGCACTCAATCCGGCGCACAACCGCCCGGTGATTCTTCAGGACAACACTGAGCTGATTTTGTTACCCATAGACAAGGTGGAGACGTTCAGCGCCAATCTGGAGAGTTATGACAAACCACTGGTCAGCTGGCAATCTTATCAGCCCAAGAAAGGCGAGCGTCTCGACAAACTGGCACCGCGCTTTGGTCTATCACTGGAGAGTCTCAAGTCCGTTAATGGCCTCTCCGCACGAGGTAATATCAGCACCGGACAAACCCTGCTGGTGCCAATCAATGACGAGGAAGTTAGTGCTGAATTTGCAGCCTTCAACATGCACCTAGCCGCCGATGACCATGGGCGTACGGTCCGTCACAAGGTGCGCGGAGGTGAAACATTGTCACACATAGCCCGCCGCTATCGGGTGAGCCTCGCGAGACTTAGGCAATGGAATGGGCCCATGAAAATCATCAGGGTTGGCCAGTTCATTAATGTGAAGGAACCCGTTTCCCGCATGCCAACCAAGGGCACGAAAGTCTTTTAATCGCGTCCAAGTTTCGCTGCTCCCTTGAGCAGCATGACGCAAGGAATTTAGCTTCGCGACAAAAACTTTGCCGATAAGAAATTATAATAGCGGTATCCCTTCCAGACCTGCCACAGCCCCCTCACCAAACCAGCCACACCGCGTCGGCGAACCACTAAAAAAGCCACTACTCCGGCGACCAGCAAAGGATGGCAACGCAAAAAACGCACCGCTGCCACCCCTTGGTCAGCCAGTGCCAGCGGGGCTCGCCAATCAGCTTCGATCTCAGACATCTGTTCACGCTGCGCGGCGATTCTTACCAACAACTCAATACGCCTCTGCATCAGCTTGGACATTTTCTCATTCATTGCCAACACCCAGTTGTTCCCTGTCGTTAGCCAACTCGGCAAGACTAGCGGAAAACAATTTTGATTTGGACTGCGCCTTGTTGCGCCATAACATTGCCGTCAACGTACCCAGCACGAAGAATAGGATACATAACCCACCCAAGGCAGCGAGTCGGTGGTCATCCCAGAACAGCACCACGATGAATGCTGTCAGCAGCAGCATGCTGATACCCCAAAAAAATAGAGCGAGAGAATAAAAAAGGAACATCTGCGTTAAACGCAGACGTTCCCCTTGCAGCTCATTCGCGAGCAGTTCTAACCGTGTCGAAACAATGGAAGTCAGCGTCGAAGCCAGTCGCTTGACCGACCCCATCAAGCCCGAACTTGCCACCGGCATATCTTAGCGACCACGTGAAATCAGCATACCCACGATCAAACCCACACCCGCACCAATTCCTACTGCTTTCCATGGATTCTCATGCACATACTCATCAGTCGCCCTTGCCGCCTCCTTGGTCTTTACGACTACAGCCTCTTCGGCGGCAACAAGACGCACTTTGGCAGCCGCTAAACTATCCTGAATACGCTCACGTACCGCAGACACTTTTTCACCTGCAACACTGGCTGTTGCGCGCAACAATTCCTCCGCATCTGTCACTACCACACGAAGATCCTGTACGAGTTTATCTTTCGTGACTGCGTTTTCTGCACCTGCTAATCGGGCATTCATGATTAACTCCTTAATATAAAAATTATCGTGATCAATTACCACTTAAATCTCCGTCATTGTTAACGGAGGGCTGATTATATTTGTAATCCTAAAAAACCCTGACGTCAACTCAAATATCTACAAATAAATAGCAATGCACACTATGTGTCGCCGAGTGAGTTGTCCTTGGCGGATAGGCAACATGACATTGTTCCATGGCATGTGAACAGCGTGGCGCAAAATGGCAACCTTGCGGTGGATTAGCAGGTGAGGGCAAATCACCTTCCAGTCTGATTCGTTCCCGGCCCGTGCCATCTATGCGCGGCACCGCAGACAAAAGTGCCTGAGTGTACGGGTGTCTCGTCGCGCGTAACACCTCCTCTGCCGTACCCCGTTCTACGATACGCCCGAGATACATCACACACACTTCATGGGCGAGATACTCCACTACCCCGAGGTTATGAGTGATAAACAAATAGCTCAGATTCAATTCCTGTTGCAGTGATTTCAGCAGGTTCAGTATCTGTGCCTGCACCGACACATCCAGCGCGCTGGTGGGTTCATCGCAGATCAATAATTGCGGCAACACGGCCAACGCACGCGCGATCGCAATACGCTGGCGCTGCCCGCCGGAGAATTCATGCGGATAACGCCACTTGCTATTGCGCGCCAGACCTACTTGATCGAGCATAGTATCGATGCGCCCCTGGCGCGCCGTGCTGTTGCGCTCGATATTCAGTGCGCTCATTCCCTCCTCAAGAATCTCCGCGACACGCATCTTAGGATTCAGTGATGCATAAGGGTCCTGGAACACCATCTGCATCGCGGCGCGCCGGGTACGCAGCTCGCCAGTTTTCAGACCAATCAGCTCGCGCCCCGAAAACTGTACACTGCCCGCAGTAGGCGGTATCAATTGCAGCAACGCCTTGCCCAACGTGGTCTTGCCACAGCCTGATTCCCCCACCAGCGCCAGCGTGCGCCCCTGCGGAATTTCCAGCGACACGCCGTCCACCGCCTTCACCAGACCGACTGTGCGCTGCAGTATCCCCTTGCGGATCGGGAAATGGACGCGCAAATCCTTGACGGCGAGAAGCGAGAGGCCAGAGGCCAGCGGTAAGGGGCTAACTAATCTCTCATGCTGCTCTTGTTTAAGCTCTTTCCCATTTTCCGGCCACTTTTCCCTAGTCTCTAGTCCCTCATACAGATGACACTTCACCCCTTGCCCATCCTCCATCACTGTCCACTCCGGCGTCTGCTCATGGCATAACGACCAGGCTTGGTCGCAGCGCGATGCAAAACGGCAGCCCCTCGTAATACTACCGGGCGGCGGCACACTGCCGGGAATGGCGGCCAGCAACTGGTGGCGGCGCGAGGTATCGGGCAAGGCGGCGAACAATTTTTGCGTGTAGGGATGTAATGGTTTTGCAAACAACTGCGCGCGGGTGGCCTGCTCGACAATTTGGCCTGCGTACATCACCCCAACGTGATGGGCCATCTCAGCCACCACACCGAGATCGTGAGTAATCAACAACAGCGACATGCCACTGACGGCCTGAGTGTCGCGCAACAATTCCAGCACCTGCGCCTGTATCGTGACATCCAGCGCAGTGGTCGGCTCATCGGCGATCAATAATCGGGGCTCCCCGGCCAGCGCCATCGCAATCATCACGCGCTGCTTCATCCCACCGGAAAGCTGGAACGGATATTCCGTCACACGCCGTTCAGCATCCGGGATGCCAACCTGATCGAGCAACTCGATGCAGCGCTGTTGCGCCACCGCCCCGCCCATCTTTTGATGCAATACCAACACCTCGACGATCTGCTGACCCACTGTCATCACCGGATTCAAACTCAGCCCCGGTTCCTGAAAGATCATTGCAACACTACCGCCGCGCACGTCGCGCATCTCCCGTTCGCGCAGACCGAACAGATCGACATCATCCAGCAGCGCAGCGCCACCCGTATGCACCACCCCATCCGGCAACAAACGCAGCAGCGTCAGGGCCGTCATCGATTTGCCGCAGCCCGATTCACCAAGCAGCGCAAAAGTCTCGCCCGCCGCGATATCAAACGAAATATTGTCAACAATCGGCACGCCCGATCGCAAGGTGGTAGTCAGCGAAGAAACGGACAATATATTTTTCACACCCTCACCTGTCCAGCGGACTGATCACGCCCTTGCCGCCTTTGTTCAGCACATGGGTGTAGATCATCGTGGTGGATACATCCGAATGACCGAGCAGCTCTTGCACGGTGCGGATGTCGTAACCCGCTTGCAACAAATGAGTGGCAAAGGAATGGCGCAAGCTGTGTGTGGTGGCCGGCTTGGTGATCCCGCCATTTACGACAGCTTGTTTGATGGCACGCTGCAAAGCCTGCTCGTGGGCATGATGGCGGCGCTCGATGCCGCTGCGTGGATCAACTGAAAGAGATCTCGATGGGAACACCCAGAACCACGGCCAGGTCTTGCCGCCATTGGGATACTTCTTGTCCAGCGCCTGCGGCATAAACACTCCTGGGCGCCCCGCATCTCGATCCTGCTCCCATAGTCCGCGCACCCGCACCAGATGCGCATGCAAATCTACCGACAGCGCATCCGGCAACATCGTCACCCTGTCCTTATTGCCCTTGCCTTCGCGTATTAAAATTTCGCCACGCTCAAAATCCACATCCTTCACGCGCAACCGCACGCACTCCATCAGCCGCATCCCACTGCCATACAACAGCCGCGCCATCAACGCATGCGTCCCTTCAAGCTGTGCCAGCATTTTTCTGACTTCGGCCACTGTCAACACCACGGGCAGGCGCTTCGGTTTCTTGGGTCGCGAAAGATTTCCCAACCAGGGCAAATCCACTCCCAGCACTTCCTTATACAAAAACAGCAAGGCAGAAAGTGCCTGTTGATGCGTAGATGCCGAAACCTTCCCCTCGTTCGCCAGATTCGACAGAAACGCATCCACTTCCCGCGCGCCCATCGTGCTAGGATGACGCTTGCCGTGGAACAGCACAAAACGCTTCACCCACTGAACGTAGGAGAGTTCGGTGCGAATGCTGTAGTGCTTATAACGGATACGATCACGCACCTGATCCAGCAGCTTCACCGGAGGCTGGGAAGAAATGCCGCTTTTCACAGATGCAGCCGCCATGTTAGGATGCCAGTAGTCTTTAGAATCAATGGAATAAATTTAATGTCCCAGATTATACGGCAATCCGTTCCAGAATATACGGCGTTTTTGCCATCTACTTTACGTTAAGCTCAGATAGACACGCGCCCCATGCAGAGACCATTGCAACGTGAACAAGCCGCAAGGAATATTCAAGATCGCTGCAACACTGGCAAGGAAATTGCAGAATTTACAAGCAGTTAAAAA
>JBAQWL010000144.1:0-8657 GCA_049298895.1 Gallionella sp. | reverse complement strand
ATATGAAGATAATTTCATGCCAGCTTCCCCAATGAAATTAGGACACCAGAATGAAACACCCTTAACTCGAAAGTAGAAACGAAAAAACCGTTGATCTCTCAACGGTTTCAATTTAGTGGCGGAGTGGACGGGACTCGAACCCGCGACCCCCGGCGTGACAGGCCGGTATTCTAACCAACTGAACTACCACTCCAGATAATATTTTTGTGGTGGGTGCTGACGGGTTCGAACCGCCGACATTCGCCTTGTAAGGGCGACGCTCTACCAGCTGAGCTAAGCACCCGACAAAGTTTGCTAGTTTACAGCATCCTTCAGACCTTTGCCCGCGCTAAATTTCGGAACCTTAGCTGCCTTGATTTTAATCGTTGCACCAGTGCGTGGATTGCGGCCATTGCGGGCAGCACGCTTACCAACCTTGAAAGTACCAAACCCAACCAAGCTCACTGTGTCGCCCTTCTTCAGTGTCTTCTTGATTGTTTCTACTGTTGCATCCAGCGCACGGCCAGCAGCAGCTTTAGAGATTTCAGCGGATTTTGCAATTGCATCAACCAGATCAGATTTATTCACGTAAGTCCCCTTTGCAAGTGATTTAAAAAACGAGTGCTTAAAAAAACAGGGATAGCCCTGCAACGGCTTTATATCAAGGCATCGCAGCTTTGGTCAAGCGATTACTAATAAATTTTATTTCTTGCATTGACATATCCAAGCTGTTAGGAATTTTCCTTCAATGCTTGGTCACCAATACGGGATCAGGCTGCTTTACATCCCCCGCCAACGCAACAACATCAACCTTTTCAGTAGGTTCCGCCAGTGGCTCAGGCATGCGCTCTAATGCCATTTCAAAAACCTGGTCTATCCACTTAACTGGTTGAATATCCAATTTATTTTTGATATTGTCTGGAATTTCTGCCAAATCCTTGGTATTTTCATCAGGTATCAAAACCACTTTAATTCCACCGCGCTGCGCGGCCAGCAGTTTCTCCTTCAGACCACCGATCGGCAACACTTCACCCCGCAAAGTAATCTCGCCAGTCATTGCTACATCAGCCCGCACCGGGATACCTGTCAAAGCGGAAACCATCGCCGTACACATCCCTATTCCTGCACTGGGGCCATCCTTGGGGGTCGCACCTTCTGGCAAATGGATGTGCAAATCGACCTTTTGGTAGAACTCTTCATTGATTCCCAAGCGTCTGGCACGACTACGCACGACACTCAACGCAGCTTGTATGGACTCTTGCATTACCTCGCCCAATTTGCCGGTAGTGGTAGTTTTACCCTTGCCCGGCAACACAGCAGTCTCGATAGTCAGCAACTCGCCGCCCACTTCGGTCCATGCCAGTCCCGTCACCTGTCCAACCTGATTATTCTTTTCGGCAACACCGTAAGAATACTGGCGCACGCCAAGATACTTATCCAGATTGCGCGAGTTGATCACAACTTTCTTGTCGCGTTCCTTCAGCGCAAGCGCCTTCACTACCTTGCGGCAAATTTTGGAAATCTCCCGCTCCAGTCCGCGCACTCCTGCTTCGCGCACGTAGTAGCGCACGATGTCTCGCAACGCACTTTCTGAAATGTTAATTTCCTCTTGCTTCAGGCCATTGTTCTTGACTGCCTTTGGCACCAGATAACGCGTAGCAATGTTGATCTTCTCATCTTCCATATAGCTGGAAACATGAATAATCTCCATACGATCCAGCAATGCGTCCGGGATGTTCAAAGTGTTCGCCGTTGCCACAAACATTACGTCGGACAAGTCATACTCTACCTCGACGTAATGATCGACAAATGAGCTGTTTTGCTCTGGATCAAGTACCTCCAGTAGTGCGGAAGAAGGGTCTCCGCGCATATCCATGCCCATCTTGTCCACTTCGTCTAGCAAGAACAAAGGATTCTTTACACCGACCTTGCTCATGTTCTGCAATATTTTCCCCGGCATAGAGCCAATATAAGTACGCCGATGTCCGCGAATTTCTGATTCATCGCGTACTCCACCCAATGACATACGCACAAACTTGCGATTGGTAGCGCGTGCTATAGATTGTCCCAGCGAGGTCTTACCCACACCCGGTGGTCCGACCAAACAAAGGATGGGGGCTTTTGATTTATTCACCCGCTGCTGTACCGCAAGATATTCAAGAATTCGCTCTTTAACTTTATCCAAACCATAGTGATCTTCTTCAAGCACCACTTCGGCCTGATTAAGATCGGCGCTGATCTTGGTCTTCTTCTTCCATGGCAACGCAATCAACACATCTATGTAGTTGCGCACTACAGTCGCCTCGGCAGACATCGGTGACATCAGGTGCAGTTTCTTCAGTTCCGCCTCTGCTTTACTACGCGCTTCTTTTGGCATGTGCGCAGCCTTGATCTTTTTTTCCAATTCGTCTAGGTCGGTTCCTTCTTCACCTTCGCCCAGCTCTTTCTGTATCGCCTTGACCTGTTCGTTCAGGTAATACTCCCGTTGGCTCTTTTCCATCTGGCGTCGCACTCGACCGCGAATGCGTTTTTCCACTTGGAGAATATCTATCTCACCCTCCAACAGACTCAACAAATGCTCCAAGCGTTTGCGTATACCAAAGATTTCCAACACTTCCTGCTTTTGCTCCAGCTTGAGCGGAAGATGAGCGGCAATAGTATCGGCCAAGCGGCCAGCATCATCAATACTGGCTAGCGAGGTCAGAATTTCCGGGGGAATCTTCTTGTTGAGCTTCACATATTGATCGAACTGCGCGATCAATACACGACGCATCGCTTCGGATTCACTATCCGTCCCATCCTCTGCAGGGACGATTTGTACCTCTGCATCGAAATGTGACTTGGCATCAAAAACTCGCAACACATTGGTGCGCTGCGTGCCCTCCACCAGCACCTTTACGGTACCGTCAGGCAATTTCAACATCTGCAAAATGTTAGCCATGCTACCGATGGCATAAAGATCCTCCGTACCTGGCTCATCTTTTGCGGCAGACTTTTGTGCTACCAGTACGATACTTTTGTCCGCCTCCATCGCCGACTCCAACGCCTTGATAGATTTTGAACGGCCAACAAATAACGGAATCACCATGTGCGGAAACACCACCACATCGCGCAATGGCAGTAACGGGTATAAATTGCTTACACCGGGAATGCTGGGGATATCTTGTTCTAACATATCAATCACCTATTTGTTGACTGTTGGGTTAGATGGGGATAGATCGAATAAATTCAATCACCCCATCGGGACAAGATAAAAGAGCAGACGGAATCAGCCAGTGTCAGGCTGCTTTATGCGTATCCGCATAACTGACAATAGGTTTAATTTCACCGTTCGAACCAGTTACATCTAACACCACTTGACTGACATTATCCATAGAGGGCAGATCAAACATCACGTCCAGCAGCGCATGTTCAAGTATCGAGCGCAATCCACGCGCACCGGTCTTGCGTGCTAAAGCCTTGTGCGCAATGGCCTGCAACACACCTTCGCGGAACTCCAAAGTGACATTCTCCATTGCGAACAATTTTTGGTATTGCTTGGTTAGCGCGTTCTTTGGCTCGGTCAATATTTGTACTAAAGCCGCTTCGTCCAACTCTTCCAGTGTTGCCACAACCGGTAAACGGCCGACAAATTCAGGAATCAATCCGAACTTGATCAGATCTTCCGGCTCCACCTCACGCAAAATCTCACCGGTTCTTTGCTTATCCTTGCTGTTGATGGTTGCGCCAAAGCCTATGCTGGCCTTCGAGGAACGGTTGCGAATAATTTTTTCCAGCCCGTCGAATGCGCCGCCGCAGATGAACAGGATATTGGTAGTGTCCACCTGCAAGAATTCCGTATTCGGATGTTTGCGACCACCCTGCGGAGGTATAGAAGCCTTGGTACCCTCAATCAGTTTGAGCAAAGCCTGCTGCACCCCTTCACCGGACACGTCGCGCGTGATGGAGGGGTTATCCGACTTGCGGGAGATTTTGTCGATCTCATCCACATACACGATGCCGCGCTGTGCCCTCTCCACGTCGTAGTCGCAGGTCTGCAACAACTTCTGAATGATATTTTCGACATCCTCGCCGACATAACCGGCCTCGGTCAGCGTGGTTGCATCAGCCATCACGAACGGCACATTCAGCAAACGCGCCAGCGTTTGCGCCAGCAGAGTCTTCCCTGAACCGGTAGGGCCAACCAGCAGGATGTTACTCTTGGACAATTCCACGCCGTCCTTGTCATCGCTCTTCAAGCGCTTGTAGTGGTTGTACACTGCCACTGACAAAATCTTTTTTGCCTGCTCCTGACCGATCACATATTCATCCAGTTCCCCGAGAATCTCTTTCGGCACTGGCAGGTCATTTTTCCCAGCCGCGTTACTTTCGTTTTGAATTTCTTCGCGCATGATGTCGTTGCATAGCGTGATGCACTCGTCACAAACGAACACCGATGGGCCCGCAACCAGCTTGCGAACTTCATGTTGGCTCTTGCCACAAAACGAACAGAACAGCAATTTATCACCCGATTTTTTATCGCCAGCCATTGCTATCACCCTCCATCAGGTTACCGATACTCGAACTGTCAGAATGACGGCAGCATTCCTCAAACACGCTTTTCCAACACCTGATCCACTAGTCCGTATTTCACGGCATCCTCTGCACTCAGAAAGTTGTCGCGATCCGTATCGCGCTCGATTGTTTCCACAGCTTGACCGGTATGCTGCGCCAATAGCTGATTGAGCTTCTGCTTCAAGTACAAAATTTCACGGGCATGAATTTCAATATCCGATGCCTGACCACGGAAACCGCCCATCGGCTGATGGATCATTACGCGCGAATTTGGCAGACAGAAACGTTTTCCTTTTTCGCCTGCAGCTAACAGAAAAGATCCCATGCTGGCAGCTTGCCCGACGCACAGCGTGCTGACGTTCGGCTTGATGAACTGCATAGTGTCATAAATCGCCATGCCCGCGGTCACTGAACCGCCCGGCGAATTAATGTAGAAATGTATGTCCTTGTCTGGGTTTTCCGATTCCAAAAACAACATTTGCGCCACGATCAGGTTTGCACTGTGATCATTGACCTCGCCAACCAGAAACACTACGCGCTCCTTAAGCAAGCGAGAATAAATGTCATACGCCCGCTCGCCACGTCCGCTGGTCTCGACAACCATAGGAATCAAACCGATATTTTGCGGCTCTTGATAGTGCGTCATGTCTAGTTGTTTCCCATTAGATCGTTGAATAGCGGCTGTTTGTCAGTGACCTTGGCCTGACCCATAACCCAGTCCACCAAATTCTCTTCCAGCACTAGATTTTCCACTTCTATCATGCGCTTAGGGTCTGCAGCATACCAACGGATAATTTGCTCAGATTCATCAAAACCTTGCGCATAATTCTCAATCATAGTCTTAGTCTGCTCTGGCCTGGCATACAAATCATACTTCTGCACCAGCTCAGAAAGAATAATCCCCAACTTGACGCGTTTCTCAGCACGCTCCTTGAACATGTCTGGTTGTAACGACATACCTTTCATCTTCGCACCACGTGACTCCATCTCCTGCACGGTTTTCTGCATCATACTTTGTATTTCCATGTCCACCAAACTTCTGGGCACATCAAACTGGGCAATTTTCAGCAAGGCATCCATCGCCACTTCCTTGTTGTGCAACTTCAGACGGCGAGACATTTCTTGAGTCAAATTACTACGTATCTCATTATCAAGCTTGTTCACATCGCCGTCCGCTATGCCGACAGATATAGCGAATTGGGCATCCACTTCCGGTAGCTTGGCAGCTCCTACACTATGCAACACAACGGTGAAACTCACCTTCTTTCCGGCAACGTTCTTGCCGTGATAATCCTCCGGGACGGTCATCTCAAATGATTTGGTCTGATTCGCCATCATGCCGATGATGGCAGCCTCAAAATCCGGCAACATGCGCCCCACACCCAGCACCATAGCTAAATCCTTTGCTTCGCCGCCCTCAAATACTTTACCGTCCAACTTTCCGACAAAATCAATAGTCACCTGATCTGCGTTCTGTGCGGCACGAGCTACTGTTTCGTACGTTGCTCGCTGCTTGCGCATCGTAGCAAGGGTATTTTCCACATCGACTGGTGTCAACTCATAAATCCAGCGTTCAACCGCTTCGCCTGACAGATCGCCCATCATTACTTCAGGATAAACCTCAAAAGTAGCGCTGTATTCAACTTGTTCGGCGCTCAAATCATTGGTCTTGATTTCGAACAGTGGGTCGCCAGCCACCCTCAGATTATTGACCGAGGTTGCCTCTTGGAAAGATCGTCGCAACGCTTCATCCAACGCTTCCTGATGAATTCTTGCTCCATAGTGCTGCTCGATGACCTTGGCCGGCACTTTACCAGGACGAAAACCGGCGATTTTCGCGTTGCGCCCAATTTGTTTAAGGCGGGCTGACACCTCGCCACGAATTGCCTGTTGAGGTATGGAGGCATTAAGACGTCGCTCTAACGCGCTCACAGTTTCTACACTGGTCATGCTGTATTTCCTTGAGTGAAGTAAATTGGGTATTGATGCAAGGGAAAAACTCGATCGGTATTTCAAGAATACCTATTTTGTTCACGTTATTGGTAACGAACCATTTAGCAACCCCCTTAGCGTGCTGCTCTTGGATTATATCATGGTCGAGGAAGCGGTTGGCACACCGACATCTCCTCCGATTTGACTCTTGAAAGCGCAATGGCTATGGCACTAAACCGCCTGTCCCGCCGCATAGCCGGAAGCCCAGGCCCATTGAAAGTTATAGCCGCCGAGTTGTCCGGTGACATCCACGACTTCTCCAATGAAATACAGGCCGGGCACATTGATGCATTGCATGGTTTTGGACGACAACGCGCGCGTGTCGATCCCTCCGCAGGTCACTTCGGCCTTGGTGTAGCCGACCGTGCCGGATGGAGTGATCTGCCAATCGTGCAATTGTGCGGCGATCTGCTTGCGCTGTTTGTCATTGTATTGATTGAGCGGTTTGTTTTCGATCTTCTTATGTTCAGCGAGCTGTGCACACCACACATCGGAAAAACTCTTGGAAAACCATTGTATCAAGTAATTACTGAGCAATTTTTTGCTGGTTTTCTGTTCACTCAACAATGTCGCCATATCGCAATCAGGCAGCAGGTTGATGTGCAGCGGTTTACCATGCTGCCAGTAGGATGATATCTGTAATATCGCCGGGCCGCTTAAACCGCGATGTGTGACCAGCATGTTCTCCCTAAACGACTGCTTGCCAAAGCTCACGATGGTATCCAGCGAAACGCCGGTCAGGTCGGCATAGGGCTTCCAGTCATCCGGTGCGAAAGTCAGCGGCACCAGGCCGGGCTTGAGCTTAGTGACGGGGATGCCGAATTGTTCGGCGACATGGTAGCCGAACGGGGTCGCGCCAATCTTGGGGATGGACAGTCCGCCCGTGGCGATCACCAGTGAGTCAGCGTTGAAATCTCCGCGCGAGGTGCTTGCGTGAAAAATTGGCGCTTTTCCCCTCTCCTCTAGTCCTTCCGACAACTGCGCATCAGCTTTAGCTGATAGCGGATTGCGTCCCTTTGGTGCTCCCGCCTGCAAATGAGGGAAATGTGTTATTGCGCCAACATTGCAAGTCATGAAGCGCTTTACGCCCGCCGCTTCGCATTCGCCGCGCAGCATGGCGATCACCGCTTCCGATTCATCATCGCAGAACAATTGCCCGAGCGTCTTTTCATGGTAGCCGATGCTGTGCTTTTGCAGCAGCGCGATGAAGTCCTGTGGCGAGTAACGCGCCAATGCCGAACGACAAAAATCCGGGTTGGCGGAGATGAAATTTTCCGGCTTGGTGTTAATGTTGGTGAAGTTGCAACGCCCGCCGCCAGAGATGCGGATTTTCTCGGCAAGCTTCTTGGTGTGATCGAGCAGCACCACGGAACGCCCGCGTTGCCCGGCCAGTATGGCGCACATCATACCCGCCGCTCCCGAGCCGATAATAATCACATCCGTTTTCATCTTAACAATTCCATAGTTACTTCGTTCTGACATTGACCCGTCTTTTCATATAGACTGATGTTCTGCAATGTGGTTTGAGCGATGCTCGACAATGCCTCTTCGGTGAAAAATCCTTGATGCCCGGTGATCAACACATTCGGGAACGTCAGCAGGCGTTCAAACATATCATCTTGTATCACCTGATTGGATAAGTCATGAAAAAACAGATCTCCCTCCTGCTCGTACACATCCAAACCAAGATAGCCTATCTTGCCGGATTTCAGACCTGCAATTACTGCTGTTGTCTCTATCACCGCGCCGCGACTGGTATTGATCAGCATCACGCCAGGTTTCATCAGTGCAATTGCCACCGCCCCGATCAGATGAAAAGTTGTATTGTTGAGCGGGCTGTGTAAGCTAATGATGTCGCTGACAGCATAGAGTTGTTGTAAAGAAACATACTCCACACCCAGGCTGATGCATTCAGGGTTATGTTGAGGATCATGCGCGACCAGCCGACAACCAAAGCCATGCAAAATTTCTGCCACTGCCGCGCCTATCCTTCCGGTGCCAATAATACCCACGGTCTTGCCGCGCAGTTCAAAACCGAGCAAGCCTACCAGGGAAAAATTTCCATCCCTCACTCTGTTATAGGCACGAGGAATGTGACGATTAAGCGCCATCATCAATGCCACGCTATGTTC
>JBAQWL010000143.1:0-3167 GCA_049298895.1 Gallionella sp. | reverse complement strand
GTAATATAGGCAGGGTTCGAAGCTCGCGCTTTCCATCCGACCTGCAGTTGGGTGGAATAAATACTTTGGCTGTTGAATCGATATCTGAAAAGATCAAGTCGTCCTACGGCGGGAAAACACAACCTTCGCACCATGATTCCCAGCCGCTCTTGCCCTTGAAAGGTGGAGAAGTAGTGGCATCCAAAGGAGAATCAAAATGGAAAGGTTTTTTGAGCCTGCTTGGCCTGGGCAAGAGCAATAATCTCAAAACGACTGCAACTGAAAGCGTATTGCCTTCACCCCCGGAGTGTGACCTCTGCACGGTGATTCGTGAAACTACTGCTGAGTCACCGATGGAGTGGAATCCGAAATTGGTAAGTGAGGGGCAGCGCGCGGTTGTGTTGTTTGCCTTGCAACGCTTGGCAAAACAATCTCCGGAATTAGCTGCTGCGCGCTGGATGAAGATCGCGGCCTATTTTCCGGCACCCGAACAGAATTATTTTTACGGCCGACTGGCTTATGAAGCAGCGCGTGATCTGAATGGACGTGCGCTGCAATGGTACAGGGCGGCGGCAAACACGCCGCTCAACGAGCAGCAATCTGCATGGAGGGTACGCGCAGCATTGCGCGCGCTGGACTGGGTCGAGGTGTTGGTGAGTGTCAACGCAATGAGTGAGCAACAGCAACTCGAATCTGCCTGGAGGTACTGGAAAGCGCGCGCCCTTATGGCTCTGGGTAAATCTATAGAAGCGAGGAATCTGTTCTTGCCGCTGAGCAGCGAACATCATTTTTATGGATTATTGGCTGGCGACGAGTTGGCGGGCACACCGGTGATGAGTGAGGTAATGGCGACATTCAAACCGGACAGCCATGCTATCGCTGATATGGAGGCACTGCCGGGGGTACAGCGTACATTGGCGTTATATCGCATGGGTTTGCGTAACGAGGCATTGGAGGAATGGCGTTGGGTAGTACGCAATCTCAATGATCGCGAGTTGATTACCGCAGCCGAGATTGCCCGCCGAAACGAGATGTACGACCGCGCCATCGGCGCGGCTGACAAGACCGTCAATGTGCATGATTTCAGCTTGCGCTTTCTCGCGCCTTATCGCGATGTGTTGCAGGAACACATCCAGGAATACGGTTTGGAGGAAGCGTGGGTGTACGGCCTGATGCGGCAGGAGAGCCGCTTTGTTAGCAGTGCAAAATCGGGTGCCGGTGCAGCGGGGCTGATGCAAATCATGCCAGCCACTGCACGCTGGGTGGCGAACAAGCTGGGCCTGAAAAGTTACCGCAAATCGCTGATCCATCAACTGGACACAAATCTGCGCCTCGGCACCTACTATATGAAATCGGTTCTTTCCCAGTTTGATAAAAGCCCGGTGCTGGCTTCGGCAGCATACAATGCTGGTCCGCGGCGCGCGCGTCAATGGCGCGGTGACAGGCCTATGGAGGGCGCGATTTACACCGAGACTATCCCATTCGACGAAACGCGCGACTATGTGAAAAAGGTGATGAGCAACACCGTGTATTACGCCACTCAATTCAACGCGCCGTTACACTCGCTTAAACAGAGATTAGGTACCGTTGCGGGCAAAACAGAAGAAAAGCTACAAGGAATACCACCCGCTGCTGTTGATTTAGACGGGCCATGAGTAATAAACCAATACAAGCTAACGGTGCGCTTCGAGGGACGGCAAAAATCTATTGCGTGGGCGGTGCGGTGCGCGACCGCCTGCTGGGTCTGACCGTTCAGGATCACGACTGGGTAGTGGTGGGCAGCACACCGGAAGATATGGTGGCACAAGGTTTCCGACCGGTGGGCAAGGATTTTCCGGTGTTCCTGCATCCGGAGACTCATGAGGAATACGCGCTCGCGCGCACCGAGCGCAAAATTGCGCGCGGCTATCAGGGCTTCGCCGTGTATGCCGCGCCGGAAGTCACCCTCGAGCAGGATTTGCTGCGCCGCGATTTCACCATCAACGCCATCGCGGAGGAAGCTGATGGAAAACTGATCGATCCGCACCATGGCATCGCGGATCTGCGTGCGGGTATTCTGCGCCATGTCAGCCCGGCATTCAGCGAAGACCCGGTGCGCATCCTGCGCGCGGCACGGTTTGCGGCGCGCTTCGGTTTCATCATTGCTCCAGAAACGATGCAGTTGATGCGCGACATGGTCAGCAGCGGTGAAGTCGATGCGCTGGTGGCGGAGCGCGTTTGGCAGGAGTTGGTGCGCGGCCTGATGGAGAAAAAGCCGTCGCGATTCTTCGAGACACTGCGCAATTGCGGTGCACTGACAAAAATACTCCCCGAGGTGGATGCGCTATTCGGCGTGCCGCAGCCGGAAAAACATCATCCCGAGATTGATTGCGGCATCCACACCCTGCTGGTGGTGGACGATGCAGCACAACACGATTACGTGCTGGAAGTGCGCTTCGCCGCGCTGACCCACGACTTGGGTAAGGGCAATACGCCCAAGAATATTTTGCCGCGCCACATCGGCCACGAACTGCGCAGTGTGGCGCTGGTAAAAAAGCTCTCGCAGCGCATCCGTGCTTCCAGCGATTGCCGCGACTTGGCATTGCTGGCCGCGCGTTATCACGGCGACATCCATCGCGCCAAGGAATTGCGTGCTGAGACCATCATCAAATTGTTTCAGTCAGCGGACGCATGGCGTAGGCCGGAGCGATTCAAGCAATTGCTGCAGGCTTGCGCATCGGATGCGCGCGGACGCACCGGTCACGAGAACGACGATTACCCGCAGGCCGATTACCTGCTGCAATTGCTGGAGGTCGTGCGCGCAGTGGATGCGGGAGAAATAGCAAAACAATGTAGCGACAGTAATGTAATCGCGGACGCAGTGCAACAAGCTCGCATCGGCGCGATAGAAGCGTTGGTCGAAAAACAGCGCAGTGGTTTTTCAGAACCTTGAGATGCGAATGACTGCTTCTAGGGAGGCTGTTGCAAGGAACAAAGTTCTGTTGTATGCCAAGAGTGGTTTGTCACGGGTGGCGGTGTATTTTTGTTGCCAATCTCATTATCCTAATAAGGAGAAGAATATGGACATATTGCAAAAGTTAATAATTTTCGTCATTGTGGCCTTGGTTGTTGGCGGTCTGATCTGGTTCTTTTTCATAGCTCATTGAATGTCCGCTACAGGAGTCCTTCACCAACGTCCGCTTCAGGGC
>JBAQWL010000142.1:0-4218 GCA_049298895.1 Gallionella sp. | reverse complement strand
CAGTGCGCAATTCGGAGCGCAGGCTGCTGTTATGGGCATTCTGTTTGACTGCTTGACGGGCACGCTTGCGGGCTTGTGCGGTATTTGCCATGACTACTCCTAAAAATTCGGTACGACGGAAAGGCGCGCATTCTAGAGACTCAGGGCTGATTTTGCAAATCTTTTTGCGCTTATGCTACTTGGTCGGGCTGATTCATCGCCAGTGTTATGATGCACAACGTGATGAATCCCATGCCTTGAAGCCGTATGAACCTACTTAAATCACTGGCTACGATCAGCAGCCTGACGCTGGCTTCGCGCATTCGTGCGAGTGGCTTTTATATGGAGTGCGCATAACCAGCCACTTGGCGACCTAGTTGCTCACCGGGGCTTTTGCAAACTTTATTGCGAGTTTCCGGCTTGGGTGGGTTTGTGGTGATTCTGGTGATATGATTTGCCCGGTTTGATTGTCGCAAGGCTCACGTAATATTGGGCACTCAAGGGGGCGGGATGATTACGCAACAAGATGAATGGGTGATTCTCGGCTTGACGCTGGATGGCGAGACTTTTGCCGCGCCTGATTGGGCGAGGCGCTTGTGCAACTCGTTGGCCAGGACGGGAGCGGATGGGCGCAAGACCTATTCTTCCTATGTTCGCCCCGTGATTTCCGATGGGGTACAGTGCGTGGTAGTGTGCGCCTCGTTGCAGGGAGCCGATGCCCAGGCGTATGACATGCTCAAACGGTATGTGGCCGAGAATCATCTCAAGGTGCGTTCCGGGCGCAACAGCATGGGCGCCGAAGCCGCCGGGCCGCTTCCGGTCATGGGCAAGGAGCGCCGCGATCCGCACCGCAACATCTGGTAATTCCATGTATGGATCTCGGGCGGGCAAGGTATGAACCTGCTTAATTCCCTCGCCACGATCAGCGGCTTGACCCTGGTTTCGCGCATCCTCGCTTTTGTTCGCGATGTGCTGATTGCGCGCATCTTCGGTGCAGGCGCGGCAACCGATGCGTTCTTCGTCGCTTTCAAGCTGCCCAACCTGCTGCGCCGGTTGTTCGCAGAGGGCGCTTTCTCGCAGGCATTCGTGCCAATCTTCGGCGAGTACAAAAACCGTCGCGGCCACGATGAAACCAAACTATTGGTGGATCACGTCACCACCATGCTGGCATTGATTCTGTTCGTGGTCACGCTGATCGGTATTATCGCCGCGCCGATACTGGTGTTTATCAGCGCGCCCGGGTTTATAAAAGATCCCGAAAAATTCGGCCTCACCGTGCAACTGCTGCGCATCACCACACCCTATATCTTCTTCATCTCGTTGGTCGCTGTTGCGGCGGGCATACTCAACACCTACAACAAGTTCTGGGTGCCGGCCTTCGCCCCCATCCTGCTCAATATCTGCTTTATTGGCGGTGCGCTGTGGCTGGCACCTTACTGTGATCCACCCATCATGGCGCTGGCCTGGGCGGTATTTGTCGCGGGCATTGTGCAACTCGCATTCCAGATACCGTTCCTGAAAAAGATCGGCATGTTGCCGAGCTTCCGCTTCAGTTTCAAGGACGAAGGCATGCGGCGCGTCATTCGGCAGATGGGTCCGGCGGTGTTCGGCGTGTCCGTCGCGCAGATCAGCCTGATCATAAACACCATCTTTGCCTCCTTTCTGGTGGCGGGCAGCGTGTCGTGGTTGTATTACGCGGACCGGCTGATGGAATTCCCTTCCGGTGTGCTGGGCGTGGCGTTGGGCACGATCCTGTTGCCGTCGCTGTCGAAATGCTTCGCGACCGACAACATGGTGGAATATTCACGGTTACTGGATTGGGGCTTACGGTTGACCATTATGTTGACGCTGCCCGCTGCGCTGGCACTCGGCATGATCGCTGTCCCGCTGCTCGCGACCTTCTTCCAGCATGGCGCATTCGCAGCGCACGATGTGCTGATGACCAGCCGGGCATTGATCGGTTACAGCATCGGGCTGCTTGGCTTGATATTGGTCAAGATATTGGCCCCGGGATTCTATGCGCAGCAGGACATCAGGACACCGGTGAAGATCGCCGCCGTCACGTTGCTGGCCACTCAGGCAATGAACGCGCTGTTCATCGGCTGGATACAACATGCCGGACTGGCGTTGTCGATCGGACTCGGCGCGTGCCTGAATTCCGCGATCCTGTTCCATTACCTGCGCAAGCGTGGTATCTACAAACCAGAACCGGGCTGGGCGAAGTTCTTCTTCAAGGTGTGCATCGCCATGCTGGCGCTGGCGCTCACGCTGTGGTTCGGCATGGGCACCGAGCAAAGTTGGCTGACCAGTTCAGGCTGGACACGCATTCTACGGCTGTCTGCTCTGGTGGCTGGTGGTGTGGTGGTGTATTTCGCCGTGCTGGGCATGCTGGGTTTTCGCACTAAGGATTTTTCCAGGCGGACGATGAATTAATGGGGTCCGCATGTCACGTCAATCATTTTGCGCGATTATGTGGAAACGTAAATCCAGTTTATTCTGAACCTTAATTGCACCGCCGAATACGGAAAGTGGGGTGATGTCAAAATCAGTCTGATTGAACGACATTTTTCCATCAATGGCGATTCCGTTCGATAGTGCTTCAATTTGCACCGGAACTTCATAGGCGCGCGTCATGCCATGCAGCGTGATCGACACGTTCAATGTCTGGTGACTGGTATCTGCCCGAATGATGTGTATGAGTGCGTAAGGGAAATGCTTGAAGTTGAGCGTTTTATTCAGCATATTTTGGCGTGTGGCTTCGATATCTTCCTGCGAGGGTTGTGAGTTGAATCCAGCCTCAGTGCGTAACCCCGGTTCATCCACGACAAGTTTTTCGAGCGGAATATAGAGGTCGGCAAGCCCTTCAGCAATGGAGGCATACCCGCTCACATGGTGGCTGGCTACTACGTGGTTATGCCCCAAGCGTGCCAGCACGCCAGCGCGATGCACTTCGATGACCACAAGCGACTGTGCGGAATTCACACGCAATACTTTCCCTCCTTGCACCACAGCTTGGCGGTAATACGCTTCGGGAAAATCGGCAGGTCCTTCCTGCGCATGCAGAGGAGCGCTCGGGGCAGAGGTTATCAACGCGCAAAGGAGCAGCCCGGTCATGCGGCAAGTTCGATTGCCAGTTGGCATTAAGTGGCTCATTTTGAGTTTTACTCGGCCAAAGGTGAAATATGCATCGCATTTGCAACCACTTCACGGGTCAGATGCGGGGCGAATAGTTCGATGAAGTCGTAAGTGTAGCCGCGCAGGTATTCGTTTTTGCGTATCGCGACGCGCGTGGTGCTGGGCTTGAACAGGTGTCCCGCGTCCATCATGCGCAGGTGTTTGTCGCGTTGCGGGATAAACGCCATCTTAGCCAGTATCCCGATACCCAATCCCAATTCCACATAGGTCTTGATCACATCCGCGTCGATTGCGGTGAGCGCGATGTTGGGCTGGATGTTGGCTGCCTCGAACGCGGCATTGATCTTGCCACGGCCGCTGAAAGCAAAGTCGTAGGTGATGATGGGGTATTGCGCGATCTTCGCCAGTGTAAGTTTCTTTTCAGCCAGCAGGGGATGATTGGGCGGTGTGATGACGCAATGATTCCATTCGTAGCAGGGCAGGGTGATGAGCTCGTCGTACAGCGCCAGACTCTCGGTGGCGATGCCGATGTCGGCTTCGCCGCTCAGTACTTGCTCGGCGATCTGGGTCGGGTTGCCTTGGTGCAGCCCCAACTTCACGCTGGGGTAGCGTTTGATAAATTGCTTGACCACCGGCGGCAGGGCATAGCGGGCCTGGGTGTGGGTGGTGGCGAGGGTCAGGTGGCCACTGTCGCGGGAGCGAAATTCCTGTGCCACTTGCTTGAGATTTTCAGAGTCGTGCAGCATGCTCCGTGCGATGACTAGAACGGCTTTGCCGGGTTCGGTGATCGCGACGATGCGTTTACCGTTGCGCACGAAAATCTCGATGCCCAATTCCTCTTCCAGTAACTTGATTTGTTTGCTTATGCCGGGTTGTGAAGTGTACAGCGCGGAAGCTGCATCGGAAATTTTCAGCCCTTGACGCACGATTTCGTTTAAATAACGCAGCTGTTGTAGGTTCATGGCGGCTTTTTAAAGTAGCGACTGGTCAATATAGTGATTGGTTATAAAATATTAACATAAAAGTATTTGGGGATATAAACCGAGAGACTTAGAATGCGTGCCATGAATTAACAGGGAATGGTTGTATGGACTGGATGTATAC
>JBAQWL010000141.1:0-2746 GCA_049298895.1 Gallionella sp. | reverse complement strand
GGTATATGGCGAAAACGAGGGCGAGGTATTTTTGGGGCGTTCGATCACCACACACAAGAATATTTCCGAGGCCACCATGCAGCAGGTGGATGCCGAGATCCGTCGCATCATCGACCAGCAATACGCGCTGGCGCGCCGCCTGATCGAAGACAATCGTGATAAGGTCGAGGCCATGGCCAAGGCCTTGCTGGAACTGGAAACTCTGGATACCGAGCAGATCGACGATATCATGGCCGGCAATCCACCGCGTCCGCCCAAGCCGACTCATAGCAGCAAAGCGCCGCCGCAAGACCAGGCGCCGACTGCTCCGGCCACTCCGGCAGCTACGCCTACGCAACCCGCACAGGGAACTTGAAGGCTGTGAAACGTGAAATGTGAAACGTGACCCAACGACGGGGTTGCGTTTCACTTTTCACTTTTCACTTTTCACCCAATGAATTTCCGCTGCGGCAACTTCCAGTTTGATTTATCCCGACCACTGGTCATGGGCATCGTCAACGTCACGCCGGATTCGTTTTCGGATGGCGGGCAGCATTTACAATGTGATGTCGCGCTGGCACATGCTCATCGACTGATAGCGGAAGGGGCTGACCTGCTCGATATCGGCGGGGAATCCACGCGCCCCGGTGCGCGGCCAGTCAGCGTGCAGCAAGAGTTGGATAGGGTATTGCCCATCATCGAGGGTTTGCGCGGCGCACCCGTGCCGATCTCGATAGACACCTGCAAGCCGGAGGTGATGCGCGCGGCGATAGCAGCCGGAGCGCAGATGGTCAACGACATCGGCGCGCTGCAGGATGCCGCCGCCATGCATGCGGTAGCGGCCAGCAACGTAGCGGTGTGTCTGATGCATAAGCAGGGCAATCCTCAAACTATGCAGTTGCAACCCCAATATCAAAACGTAGTGACTGAAGTCGCGGAATTCCAGCGCGGCCGCATCGCCGCTGCCGAAGCTGCGGGTATCCAGCGCAACCGCATCGTGATCGATCCGGGCTTTGGCTTTGGCAAGACGCTGGAGCATAATCTCGCTTTGCTGCGCGAGTTGAATATCCTTACCGAGCTGGGCGTGCCAATATTGGTAGGCCTTTCGCGCAAGTCCATGTTAGGTGCGTTGACCGGACAAGATGTGTCCAACCGCATGCCTGCCAGCATTGCGGCAGCATTGATTGCGGTGCAGCGCGGTGCTGCGATCGTGCGTGTGCACGATGTGCGTGCGACGGTGGATGCGCTAAAGGTCTGGAATGCAGTATTGTAGGGTGCGTTCCACGTACCATCGTTGTATCAAAGGGGGTGCGTGAAACGCACCCTACAAAACCATCGTTGTTTTTTCGCAAATCAGAATTACGAGTAAACAGGGCAAAGGCAATGAGTAAAAAATATTTCGGTACCGACGGGGTGCGCGGGCGGGTGGGCGAACATCCCATCACGCCGCAATTCGTCATGCACCTGGGTTATGCGGCTGGCAAGGTGCTGGCGAGTGCCGGAAGCGAACGCACCGGCGTGCTGATCGGCAAGGACACGCGCATCTCCGGCTACATGCTGGAGTCGGCGCTCGAAGCCGGGCTGATCGCGGCGGGCATCGACGTGTATCTGGCCGGCCCGGTGCCGACCCCGGCGGTCGCCTACCTGACCCGCGCGTTGCGCCTGCAGGCCGGCATCGTGATCTCCGCATCGCACAATCCATTCGAAGACAACGGCATCAAATTCTTCTCCGCGCATGGCACCAAGTTGCCGGACGAAACCGAGCGTGCCATCGAAGCCGCATTGGACGAGGAAATGCAAACCAACGCTTCGGACGGACTGGGTAAAGCCAAACGCATCGATGATGCGGTAGGCCGATATATCGAATTCTGCAAAAGCACTTTCCCCGCCGAGCTGGACTTGCGCGGCCTGAAGATCGTGGTGGACAGCGCACACGGCGCGACCTACCACATTGCTCGCCATGTGTTCCACGAACTGGGCGCGGACTTGATCGCCATTGGCGCGCAACCCGACGGCAAGAACATCAACGCCGGTTTTGGCGCGACCGCTCCCGCGAATCTGCAACAGGCCGTGCTGGAACATAAAGCCGATATCGGTATCGCGCTGGATGGCGACGGAGACCGCCTGATTATGGTGGATCATGAGGGAAGACTCTACGACGGCGACCAGTTGCTGTATGTGATCGCCAAACATCGCCAGGCGCAAGGCAAGCTGCATGGTGGCGTGGCCGGCACGCTGATGACCAATCTGGCGTTCGAGCACGCTATGCAGAAGCTGGACATTCCCTTCAAGCGCGCCAAGGTCGGTGACCGCTACGTGATGGAATTATTGCAGCAGCAAGGCTGGCAGCTCGGCGGGGAGAACTCCGGCCACATCATCTGTCTGGACAAACACAGTACCGGCGATGGCATCATCTCCGCGCTGCAAGTGCTGCACGCATTGCGCGTGAACAAACAAACCCTGGCAGAGGCGACGAGTGATCTGCACATGTATCCGCAGGTGCTGATCAATGTGAAAGTGAACAAGGGTGTCGATTGCCTGGGTCACGACAAGGTCAAGGCGGCGGTGGTTGATGCCGAGCATGAACTCAACGGCAAAGGCCGCGTGCTGCTGCGCCCGTCCGGCACCGAGCCGTTGCTGCGCGTGATGGTGGAGGGTGAAGACCAGAAGCTGGTCGAACAAACCGCACAAAACATCGCTGAGGTGGTGCGTAAGGTGGCAGCTGGATAGATGGCGGCTAGGAGTAAATGTCTGCTATGTGCCATGC
>JBAQWL010000140.1:0-9253 GCA_049298895.1 Gallionella sp. | reverse complement strand
GGAGAATGTCAATGATACCCCGGTTGCGGTGGGCGACACCTTCACTTTGGTGCAGGCAAGTACTTTTAGTGTGGCTGCCCCCGGTGTTTTGAAGAACGATACGGATGCGGATTTGACCCCGCTGACTGCGGTGAACTACTCTTTACCTTCAATAGGTAGCATAGTTGGTAGTGCGGATGGCTCGTTTGTCTACAAACCGCCGACAACCAATTTCATCGGCTCTGCCAACTTTACCTATAGGGCAAGTGACGGGGAGTTGACAAGCGATGCCGTGAAAGTGACGATCAATGTTATTGCCAATCGTCCCCCGCTGGCGAAAGATGATACGGTTAACGCTCGTGCACGCAAGCATGGGGAATTATACAGGCCGATTCCGATCTACATATTGTTGAATGATAAGGATCCAGATAGCGAGTTTGATCCCGCTAACAAGATCGCGCCGGATACGCTGACAATAGTCACTCAGCCAAACAACCGTGGCAAGTTGACAACGAGTCCAACGGGCCGGGTCAGTTATACACCCGAGATTAATTTTAAAGGCATTGATAAATTTACCTACAATGTCAAAGATACACGTAAGGCGATATCCAATACGGTTACTGTGCAGGTAAATGTGAAGTAGAGAAAGACATGATGAGTAACAAACATAACGATGAGCAATACACAAGGAGAATGCCGAAATTATCCTTCGGGGTGACCGTGGCCTTGTCGCTGTTATTGGGGCAAAGTGTTCCCACCAACGCAGCTGATGAGCATGATCACCATCAACATCATAAAGCCGCAGCGACAGAGACTAAAGGTTACGTCCGCACCCTTGCCAACTACAAAATTCCCGAGGTAAGTCTGGTTGATAGCGAAGGGAAGGAGAGTCTACTTTCAGAAGCCATTAGCCCGAATAAACCAGTAATGTTGAATTTTATTTTTACGACCTGCACGGCCATCTGCCCGATTATGAGTGCAGCGTTTGCTCAAGTCGCGCAGCAATTAGGTGCTGAGAACGAAGCATTGCAGCTTGTTTCCATTTCGGTTGATCCAGAACAAGACACACCGGAAAAGCTTAAGGAGTATGCCCAACAGTTTGGGGCCGGAACGCAGTGGCGCTTTTTTACCGGAACCATCAGTGATTCCATTCATGTTCAGCGTGCATTTGATGCATATCGAGGCGATAAAATGAGTCAAGTTCCGCTTACTTTTATTCGTGACGCGAACACAACTCAGTGGGTACGTATCGACGGTCTCGCCAGCGCGGCAGATCTGGTGAAGGAGTTTCGGGTGCTGGCCGCTCAGTGATTCATCCAGACGAATAGCCATGATTACAATTGCTGATAGCAACGATCGCTGTATTGGCTTCAACTTCGGCCACTAGCCGTACTATATGTATTGTCTTCGTTACCTCATTCTTGCTGCCTTTTGGCCAAAAATTGGCAGGACGCACCTACTGATGGGTTGCCTGCTGAGTCTAACCATAGGAGTCGTTTCGGCAGAGACACCGTCTGTCGATAGCAACCTGATTCCATTGGTCGAAATCGGTCGTCGCATCTATCAGGAAGGTATTATTGAATCCGGTGAGGATTTGCGCGGAGAGAGTGCTGCGCAAGTCACTTTTTCCGGAAAACAGGCAGCGTGCATCAATTGCCATCGTAAAAGCGGGCTGGGTACCAGTGAAGGTAAAAATATCATACGCCCCATTACCGGGGAGTATCTTTTCCCGAAGGTTGTGCCTGATGTTGGTGCTGACGCCGTTGCGCCAGTGCAAACCATACTACGCCAGCGTGCGCTGTCCCAGCTAGGTAGCTCGCATGCAGAATACACGCAGACAACCTTCGCACAGGCACTTCGCGAGGGGGTGGATTACACCGGACACCAACTGGACAGATTGATGCCGCGGTTTGTCTTGAGCGACAAGGAGGTTGCCGCGCTGGCAGCTTACCTGAAAACTTTATCCGCGCATCCTGATCCGGGTGTGGATCAATCCACGTTACACTTTGCAACCATAGTCATGCCCGGAGTCGAGCCACGGCAGTCGCAGGCAATGCTGGATGTACTCAATGCGTTTTTTGCGGACAAGAATAGTGGAACTCGTTCGGAAAAGCGACGAAGAACTGTCGGCATCGAGGCGATGTATCGCGCTTATCGTCGATGGGAGTTACATGTTTGGATATTAACTGGCCCCGCTGAAAGCTGGCGCGCTCAACTTGAGCAGCGATACCTCCAGCAGCCTGTATTCGCCGTGTTAAGCGGTATCGGTGCCAACTGGAGACCGCTGCATGAGTTTTGTGAGCAGCAGGAAATTCCCTGCTTGTTTCCCAATAGCAATTTACCCGTCGATGATGGTGGCTATTACTCTTTTTATCTTTCACGCGGCATGGCACTGGAGGCGGAAGTCCTTGCCAGACATTTCAGTCGGGTACCCGGCCAAAAGCTTTTAGGAGAAAACCCAGTTCAGAGTGGCACGATTATGCAGATATATCGTAAGGACGATAGCGTGGGAGCCGAGGCGGCGCAGCTTTTGCGGAGTAATATGCAAAAAACGGGCAGTGTGGCGGACATCGTTGATTGGACTTTCTCTAGCAATCTGGTTGTAGAGTCGTGGCAGCAGATGTTGGCAGACAAACATCCTCAGACCTTGGTGATGTGGGTCGGTGAGGAAGACTTGGCGAGACTGGGGAGTTGGGATGTTAAGGGATATTCCCCGCAACAGATTTACCTCTCGGCAAGTATGCTGGGGGGTGATCTGGCTGGGGACGCCGGCTTACTTGGCAAACATCTGGACAAGTCTTTGGACAACATCCGCCTGATTTACCCCTTCGAACTTCCCAAGCGAGCAGTGCAGCATTTGCAGCGCACCAAACTATGGCTGCGCGCCAAGAATATCGCACTTACTGACGAAAGGGTTCAGGCCAACACCTATTTCGTTGCTACTGTTGCTGGCGATTCCATCACCCATCTGTTTCATAACTTTTCCAGAGATTACTTCATCGAACGTGTTGAGCATATGGTCAATCGATCTTTAGTGGCCTCGGTTTACCCACATTTAAGCCTGGGTCCCGGACAGCGCTTTGCTTCTAAGGGAGCTTACCTGGTCAAGTATTCCAGCCATCCCAATAAACCAGTGGAGCTGATTGCAGACTGGATAGTGCCTTAATTAAATATGAGCCAGATCTCAATGGTTGGGGGGCTGTAAAAAAGTGATTGACGAAAGCGTTTATTTTGGAAAATTCAGTCTGGATTTGTATAGTTAAGTTGCTGTCTGTTAAGATGCACGCAGCATAGCTACTGAGGGACGCAGCAATGTTATGCACAGTCGGAGAAAATTGCACCCATGACCAAGAAAATCCAGTTTCAGTGTTCAGGAAGCCTAAAGTACAGAAAAAAAGGCACTAGGGGATTTACCCTGTTAGAGCTGTTGGTGGTGATGGTGATCATCGGTTTGCTGGCTGGGTATGTAGCACCTAAATATATGGCTCAAGTCGGTAAATCCGAGGTCAAGGCAGCCAGGGCGCAAATTGATTCTCTGGAGAAATCGCTAGATCAGTATCGATTGGATACGGGTCACTACCCTAGCCAGCAAAATGGTTTAGCTGCACTTATGTCGCGACCTTCGGACGAGCCAAAGTGGGGTGGGCCTTATCTTAGAAAAGATGTCCCCATGGATCCTTGGGGAAACTCTTATGAGTATAAAATTCCAGGCGAGCATAGTGAATTCGATCTATTATCCTTGGGTAAGGACGGGCAGCGCGGTGGCTCAGACGAAGCTGCGGATATCGGCAATTGGTAGCGCTGACAAGTGGACTATTAGGTCTGACGCAATGCGTTACGAGATAAAGGCATTTCGAGGGGCTGAGGGGGTGGTCGCGCTAACGCTCGATGCGGCTGATGATAATGATGCCACAGCGCAAATGCGGGCAAAAGGCTACACGGTCCTGAGCGCCAAGCCAAAAAAATCCTTAACGCTGTTGCCTATGCCCAAGACTCATTTTCCTCTCGTCCTTTTTAATCAAGAGTTACTATCCTTGCTGACCGCAGGCCTTACGCTAATGGAGTCACTGGAGACGCTGGCAGAAAAGGAGCACAAAGGAGACAACAGGAAAATTTTTGAAAAAATTATCGCACGGCTCTACGAAGGGCAGTCTTTGTCATATGCCTTGCAACAATTTCCAGAACATTTTCCTGGTTTGTACATAGCTAGCATCAAGGCCAGCGAAAAAACTGGTGATATTCCAGAGGCACTTGGACGCTTTATTGCGTATCAATCCCAACTCGAGCAAGTCAAGCGCCACATAACCAGTGCTTCAATTTATCCTTTGCTCTTGATGGTTGTGGGGATGTTGGTTACTTTGTTTCTGTTGGTCTACGTTGTCCCTCGCTTCAGTCGGGTTTATGCAGATATAAACGCTGACCTCCCTTTATCTTCGCGCCTTTTGATGCGCTGGGGAGATCTCTTGGAGGCGCACGGAAGCCTCTTTTTAATGGTAGGTATCGGAACATTGGTGATGTTGGTCTACGTGTTGAGCCGGCCAAGCAGCAAACGCTGGATGGCGCAGGCAGTGTGGAGTATCCCTGCGTTGGGGGCACGACTACGCATCTACCAATTGGCGCGGTTTTATCGCGCTTTAGGTATGTTGCTGCGTGGCGGTATTTCTATCGTCCCGGCCATGCAGATGGTTGCCGATTTGCTGCAACCTGGCATGCGTAGTCAGTTGAGCCTTGCCACAACTACGATACGAGAGGGCAAGTCGATTTCACACGCCATGGAGGATCATCACCTGACCACCCCGGTGGCAGTGCGGATGCTGCGTGTTGGCGAACGCACTGGTCAGATGGGTGAAATGATGGAGCGTATTGCTGCTTTTCATGATGAAGAGACGACCCGTTGGGTGGAACGATTTACCAAGTTGTTCGAGCCACTGTTGATGGTATTCATCGGCTTGATGGTGGGTTTCATCGTGGTACTGATGTATTTGCCTATTTTTGATCTTGCCGGGAGCATACAATGAATCACGCAGAATCTACGCTCACCTCCACGATCAGCCCGGCCGCAGTGCATAGTGCGAGGGCTGCCGCTGCCGCATCTGGTCATCGATTGATGGAGGTATTGGAAGAGCAATCTGGTTTGGCCGAGGACAGTTTCATACAGAGCTTAGGGGCCAGTCTCGACTATCCGGTAGCAACCATGTCGGATCTTGACAGCTTGCGGCCAGCATTTGACCAGCTTTCTTTTACAGAAGCCGCCGAAAAGGAATGTTTGTTGTTATGGGATTCGGACGGCGGTTTGGTTCTGGCGATTACTGATCCCTTTAATGTGGAGATTCAGGCCTGGGCTGAACAACGAATTTCGCGCCTTTTTGTCTGGCGGTTGGCGCGTCGCGCTGACGTGGCGGCTTATCTGGCACGTCATGAAGATACGCTACGTACCATGGACGAGTTGGTCAGTAGTGATGAGCAGGCCCAAGTGGAAAGGCAAGATTTAGAGCACCTGTCTTTCAAATCTATCACTGAGGACACCAGTCCGGTGGTGAAGCTGGTACATTCCACGATGTATGACGCGCTCAAGGCAGAGGCGAGTGATATCCATCTCGAAACCGGCACCGTTGGCCTGACCATTAAATATCGTATTGATGGTGTCCTGAGCGTCGTAGGGTTGGTCGCCGGATTGGAAATGGCCGAACAGGTTATTTCTCGCATTAAAGTCATGTCAGAACTCGATATCGCCGAACGACGCGTCCCGCAGGATGGACGCTTCAAGGTCGCCGTGAGGGGTCATGAAGTGGACTTCCGTGTTTCCATCATGCCCAGTATTTTTGGCGAGGATGCGGTTCTGCGTGTTCTCGATAAAAAAACCTTGTCCGACCAAATTAAGGGATTGCGGCTTGATTATCTAGGCTTCGACGAAAAGAGCATCACTCAAATACGAAAACTGTCCAACGAACCTTATGGGATGGTGCTGGTTACCGGCCCCACCGGCAGCGGAAAAACCACAACACTGTATGCCGCGATTAGTGAGATCAACAAGGGCTTGGATAAAATAATTACTATTGAAGACCCGGTGGAGTATCAGTTGCCGGGCGTGTTGCAAATCCCCGTGAATGAAAAGAAGGGTCTGACTTTTGTACGCGGGTTGCGATCCATACTTCGCCACGATCCAGACAAGATTATGGTGGGTGAAATACGTGATCCGGAGACTGCGCAAATTGCGGTGCAATCAGCATTGACCGGGCACTTGGTGTTTACGACTGTGCATGCCAATAATGCTTTTGATGTCATTGGGCGGTTTATGCACATGGGTGTGGATCCCTACAGCTTTGTTTCAGCAATGAACGGAATAGTTGCCCAGCGGCTGGTGCGTATGAATTGTCCCGCCTGCAGCGTCGAAACTCGTCCGGATGCACAATTGCTGGAAGATTCGGGTTTGACAGATGAGACTGCTGCAACCATGCAATTTCAAGCTGGACGCGGGTGCGGCGCTTGTCGCGGCACTGGCTACAAGGGACGCAAAGCGATTTGCGAAATTCTACTATTGAATGATGCCATCCGTGAATTGATAGTTGCGCGTCAGCCTACGCGTCTTATACGAGAGGCTGCGCGTAATAATGGGACGCACTTTTTGCGCGAAGCTGCAGTGGATGCGGTCAGTCGTGGTGAGACCACTTTACAGGAGATTAACCGTGTCACTTTGGTTGGCTGATGAACTGCATGTATCGCTCAGCCCCACTCAAGTCGGGGTGGTGCGTGTACAGCGCAGGTTGGGTTTAAGAGGGGCAAGGCGTCGGGTGGTCGCGAAGCAGAGCCTGCCATGCGATCCGAATTCACAGGCATTTGCTTGGGGTGGGGCATTACGAACTTTGGATACGCTACTGCCTCAATGCTTGGATGGTTGCCCCAACGTGGTCATGGTGCTTTCAAATCATTTCGTGCACTATGCACTGGTGCCGTGGAGTGACCTTATTTCCAGTGACGAGGAGCAACTGGATTATGCTCGGCATTGTTTCCAAATGACTTATGGCGCCACGGTCGCAACCTGGGCGCTACGACTGAGCCGAGCGACAGTAGGCGCATCGCAGTTAGCGAGTGCGGTGGACGAGCAATTGTTAGTGGCATGCAACGAGGCGGTCACACGCCATGGTCTGCGACTGACGTCGGTACAACCATACTTCATGAGTGCGTTTAATCGACTTAAATGCCAAATTCATCAACCGGATGCCTGGGTTGCATTGGCCGAGCCAGGCTGTATATGTCTTGCCCGCTTGCATCAGGGTCAGTGGATAAGATTTAGGGCAGCACGATTAGCCAATGGATGGGCGGAATTTGCGCGGTTTTTGGTTCGCGAAGCGTTCATGGGTAACAGCGAGTTGCAGGCAGAAGAGCAGGTGCTGTATGTGTATGCGGCACATTTTGGGGGTTTGCAGACGATCAGTGGTTGGAATATTTTCGAATTATCAGCGCCTTTGCCACCCGAGTTGCCAGAGGAAGAGGACACCAGCTTGGTCATGGCACTAAGCGGGCAAATAAGTGGATAACACAGATGCGTGAACTGGAACTAGATTATCAGCGTAAGCCCAGCAACATAACGTTATTGGGTGCGATTGTCAGTTTATTGGCGGTTGCTGTGATGGTGTTGACAATATTTCAGTATCGTCAAGTGGGTGCGGAAAACGAGATTCTGGGAGCGAAATTACGCCAAATTGAACGCGCGTCTGCTCCACGATCTGCCACCACTGCGAGACGCGATACTCGTGCTTTGGCCGAGGAAGTAAAGCAAGCGAATCAAATACTACGTAAGCTGGGTTTGCGGTGGGATAGCATTTTTGGCGCAGTGGCCGCAGCTCATCGTGAAGGAGTGGCACTGCTGGCTTTGGCTCCCGAGCCAGATAAAAGAATCGTTAAAATTAATGCCGAGGCAAAGAATTTTTCGATGATGTTGGATTACGTCAAGCGATTAGAGGATCAGCCAGCGTTGGGCGCGGTTTACCTGCAGAGTCATGACCGGCAAACCAACGATCCGCAAAGGCCAGTACGCTTTGTAGTCATAGCCGATTGGCTGGATGAGTAACCCATGCGCTCACCAAGACCATTGATGGATGCCTGGGTTAAGGGGTTCAATGCCGCAACCAAGGCTGCCACCTCACCGGGGCGAATACGCTGGATGATTCGCACAGGATTGTTGGAGTTGGGCTTGCTCGGTGTTGTCGGCATTGGAATTTTCGCAATGTGTGCGGCATTATATTTATCGGCTTTGCGGCCTGGTATGGAAAGACTGCAAATTTTACGTGACAACTTTGCTCAGAAAATTAAACCCGGCATAAAACTGGGAAGCGTTGTCGATGCGAAGGTCGCCCCAGAAGAGCAATTAGCTGTTTTTTATGGGTCATTCCCACTGAGAGATAGTGTGCCGGAATCGCTGGAAAAAATTTATTCAGCGGCGGCGGATGAAGGGTTGAATCTTGATCGTGCCGATTACAAAACCAATCGTACCAGTACCGGAAAAATGACTCAGTATCAAATCACGCTGCCGATCAGGGGACATTATTCTAAAATACACAAATTTCTGGTTCAGGTACTAAGAGATGTGCCGAGCGCATCTCTGGAGCGTGTGCTGTTCGAGCGAAAAAAGATCGGCGATCCATCAGTCGATGCAACCGTCACTATGGTGCTGTATTTGGGGCCGGAGCCATGATTCGGAGCCGGAGTGTGTGGCTATTGGTTGCGAGTGTTTTAACGGCCTTGTTGATTATTTCGGTAGAGCAAAACGAGGAGTCTGTTCCAGGCGTTTCAGATCGGGAGGTGAAACTCGATCGAAAAGAAGGGCAAGGATCAACAGAAGCGGCAGCAGGTGCCGGAGGTGGTGCGGAGCCAGTGGAGAGCTTACGGCTGGATTATTTGGTGCGAGAAAAAACAGAAATGGAGAAAACAAATCCTTTTTCTGCATCATCCTGGTACCGTCCGCCGCCACCGCCACCGCCACCCCCACCTCCCCCGCCGTATGTGCCACCTGAACCAACCGCACCTCCGTTGCCATTCAAGTATTTGGGTAGTTACGAAGAAGGCTCGAAGCGACTAATTTTATTAGTCAAGGGTGAGCAGATATATACCGTCACTGAAGGAGATATGATTGATAAAACATATCGGGTTGAGAGAATTGAGGGAAGCAAGATTGACATGGTTTATTTGCCCATGGATATTACCCAAACCATCGATACAGGCGATAGTGCGTTTTCAGCTAACAAGAAAAGGGGACAGTGATGGGAAGCAATAA
>JBAQWL010000139.1:0-11396 GCA_049298895.1 Gallionella sp. | reverse complement strand
CTGTGTATCATTTTTCATGGAACCTTAAATTAAGTCCAGATATCGCAGTCATATGACCTGAATGTTTTCGCATTTCGCAGCCGCTCAAGTGCAGTCATTTTACAGATTCAGCCAGAATGAACATCAGTTTTTCGTAACACATCGTCGGCAGATTAGGGTTGCGCCAATTCGAAACGCCGCGTGATCTGCAGCAGCAATACCGGGCCGCACCAATTCTTTCCCGAAAAACAATCAGCTTCCGCCACACCGTTGTCCTGCCACGCCAAGCGCATCTCCCATGGGGCAGGCTGCCAAATCAGTGACGCGCTGCGATAGGTGAAATCCGGCATGGTCAATAAGGTATTGTCACTGTAACGCTGCCTGCCAATTCGCATATCCAGTGACACGGCTTCGCGCAGGGGCACAACTAGCGAGGCCTCCAGATAATCAGCCGGGCCGGAACCAAATACATTCTCGATGCGGTCGCAGTACAAGCCAACCAAGGCGGGAGAAAACTCGTATTGCACACCGGCAGAAAGCCGGTGGGTGTCGTACTGAAGAGCTTGTGATGCGCCCGGATAGACATAAGTCATCCAACCCGCATTCCAGGACAGCTTTCCGGCACTGCCGGCATGTCCGACATATCCGTCGATTTCCACTTTGGCCTCGCCACCATCCATGAAATCGACGTTGGAAGCCCAGCTGCCCACATACCATCCGTCGGGATGAGCGTAATCGATACCGCCCTGCAAGGCGGGCCTGCGGTTGGAGTTGGAAATGCCGCGGAAAACATAATCTGAAGTGAGCGACAGATTGGCCGTTACTTCGGCACGCGCGGTAGTTGCGCAGAGAAGGCATAGAATTATACAGGCCGTCTGCATGATAGCCGCTGACTTGAAATCGTAGACTTTACTCATGCAGCGACTCTCCAGCCATCATCTAGGGTAGGGATAATACTACATTGATTCAGGCAAACTTAACTTGCAAACTCTCATCATGTGCGGTTGAAAATTCATCCGAGCTATGCGCCAATGATTGTTATTTGCCCCGCACCAATTCCTCAAACTGCCCGATCGGCGCCGGCTTGCTGAACAGATAACCCTGGAAGGCATGACAGCCGTGAGCATCAAGGAATTCGTGTTGCGCTTCGGTTTCCACCCCTTCCGCGATCACATTCAGCCCGAGCGCCTCGGTCATTGCGATGATGGTCTGCACGATAGCCGCATCGTTGGGGTCGCTGGTAATATCACGCACGAAGGATTGGTCGATCTTGATCTGATCCAGCGGAAGGCGCTTGAGATATTGCAAAGAGGAATAACCGGTACCAAAATCGTCCATCGAAAAACTCACGCCCAGCATCTTCAATTCACGCATCTTTCTGATGGTGTCCTCGACATTTGCCAGCACCGTGCTTTCGGTCAATTCCAGTTTCAGCAAGGCCGGCTTTGCACCGCTTTCCAACAATATGCGCTGCATCTGGGAGACAAAATCAGCCTGCCGGAACTGCCTGGCGCTGACGTTCACCGCCAAGGTCAGGTCGCGGGTTAAGGCGTCTTCTTGCCATGCCTTGATCTGTGCGCAGGCGGTTTGCAACACCCATAAACCGATCGGCACAATCAGGCCGGTCTCTTCGGATAGAGGAATGAATTGCATGGGCGAAACCAGGCCGCGTTCAGGATGATCCCAGCGCAACAACACTTCCGCGCCCAACGGGCGACGCAAGCTGTCCACCTGGATCTGATAGTACAAGCGGAATTGCTGTTTATCCAGGGCATGACGCAAATCCGCTTCCAGTGCCGCTCGCGCTTCCAGCGCCGTTTGCATGGCCGGGTCAAAGAAGCGGATGGCATCACGGCCAGCTGATTTGGCCTGATACATCGCAACATCCGCGTGCATCAGCAAATCTTCCGCGCTTTCCAGATGACCGCAGAACAGGCTGATGCCGATACTGGCCGTGGACAGGCACTCAAAATCTTTCAACACATAGGGCTGCCCCAGCTCGCTGCGGACCTTTTCCGAGATCAGTTCGGTTTGGCTGGCTGCTTCATGCTCATTGCTGCTCAGCCCTTCAAGCACCACCACGAATTCATCGCCGCCCAGCCGCGCCACGCTGTCACCCTCGCGCACACAGGTCTGCAACCGGCGCGCCACCTCGATCAACAACCGGTCACCCATCACATGTCCCTGAGTGTCATTGATCGTCTTGAAGTGATCCAAATCCAGAAACAGCAACGCCCCATGCCTGCCATTGCGCATACTGGCCGCCACCGCCTGTTGCAAACGATCCAGCAACAGGCGGCGATTCGGCAGTTGTGTGAGAGAGTCATAGAAGGCGAGTCGATGGATCTCCTGTTCCGACTTCTTGCGATTGCTGATATCGCGAGACGCTGCAACATAGTGTGTCACCCGCCGGTTGTCGTCGTGAACCGCCGTAATGGTCATCAACTTCGGATATATCTCGCCATTTTTGCGTCTGTCCCAGATCTCTCCCGACCATTTACCCGTGCTGAGCAGATCAGACCACATGGCTTGGTAGAAAGCCGCATCGTGCCGCCCCGACTTCAAAATTCGCGGGTTTTGGCCGACCAACTCTGCCGCGCTGTAGCCGGTCATATCCTGGAAGGCCTGATTGACGCGCAGGATTTTCGTCTCCGGGTCGGTGATCAGGATCGCTTCCTGGGTTTCGAAAGTGACCGCTGCGATGCGCATCGCATCTTCGGTTTGCTTGCGTTCGTTGATCCTTTGCTCCAGATCAGCCGCATAGCGCTGGCTGGACTCGTACAGCCGGGCATTCTCGACAGCCAATGCTGACATATTGGCAATGGTTCGACACAAGTCGACCTCTGGCTCTGAAAGTGCCTGTGGCTCTCCGACAGCACCCACGATGAGTACACCTAGCACGTTCGATCCGGCCTGGAGTGGCAGGTAGAGTATCGAGCGCAAACCGCGAAACTCGGCAATGCCTCGTTCCGCTGGCGTAAGATCGGCAGTTGCCGTGTCGAGCATGAAAACCGGCTGTCCCGTGGTGATTGCCCGGCCTATATGAGGATGATCGGCAAGCGGAGCATGGCGAAATCTTTCGTGGTTCTGCGGAGGCAGTAGCGGTGTGGTTGCCCACAAATGCAATGTTTCTCCTTCGAGGAGATAGATAGCGGCACTCTTCAGTTCCGTCAGTTCGGTGACACGATTGGTGGTCGTCTGCAGCACGCTGTGAATGTCCAGCGTGCCGGCAATCTCCTGACTCACCTCCAACAGGGCAACCAGCTCCTCCGAGCGCTGATGAATTTTGTCTTCCACTTGTTTGCGTTCGGTGATGTCGCGTATAAAAGCATTGAAAAAATATCGGCCCTGCCGCAGCACGGCGACCAGGGTGAGCTCGACCGGAAATTCCGAACCGTCGGCGCGCATCCCGGTTATTTCGATGCGCTTGCCGATGATCGTGCTTTTCCCGGTTTCCACAAAGCGCTGCATGCCCTGCTGATGCGCTGTACGGTGATCCGGCGGCACGATCAGATCAGAAAGTCTTTTGCCCAGCGCATGTTCGGCCGCATAACCGAACATGCGCTCCGCCTCACGATTCCAGCCGGCCACGAATCCGTCCTGATCCGCACTGATCACGGCATCCATGGCCATATCAAGGATCAGCTTGGTGCGCGCCTCGCTTTCCCGCAGTACCTCCTCTGCTCTTTTGCGTCCCGCCTGCACGGCCGCCACCAACAGCTCGACCAATACCAGAGTAAAGAAAAACGCCCACAGCTGAAACAGCCCTTGCTGGGCGTCCCCGGTATAAAACGGCCCCAGCCCGATTCCTGTTCCCAATGCCGCAATGAACACAGATAGCAGCACGGCCAGTGATGAACCAACCACACCGAATCGCATCGCCGCCCAAACGACGGTCGGCAACCCTATATAAGCCAGCTGATGTGAGTAGCTGAGTTCATCGCTACTGAAAAAAAACAGTCCCACATAGATAACGAACGTGGTCATAGACCAAGCTGAAAACTCCACCCTCTGTGCCCATAATTCCTTCAGCGCAGCGCGAGAAATATTGAGCAACAGCGGTGCTGCCAGCAACACGCCGATGAAATCACCCGCCCACCAGGACAGCCACGCCGGAGCAACATCCGGCACGGGAAGTACGTTGAACATCATCAGGCTGCTCACCCCGCCGCTGGCACTGACCAGCATCCCGATGGCGGCAGCCACGACCAGCAACAGGATGTCGTAGGCACGATCAAGCGTGGCATGAAATTTCAGCCGGCGCAGCAACCAGGCTGCAAGCAATGGAGCTAGCGTATTGCCCAGCGCGATACTGATGTCCAGCAACGGGGAGGAGTCAACGAAAAAATTGGTGGCCAGCGCGCCCAGAAATATCCCCGGCCAGCAGATGTAACCCCAGCGAAACAAAGCCGCCACAGCGATGCCGGTGGGCAGCCAGATCAGGGTGATGTGAGATTCGACATAAGGGACCGCCAGTCCCAGCCTGCCGCTGACGAAGTAGGCCAACGCCACGAACAGCAGTTTTGCAGCAAACCGGGAAGTGGGCTGTAAAGCCAGATTTCCTTTTGGCAGTAGATCGGCCATAGATTAACTGTCCCTTTTCTAATTCCGGCAATCCATGCGCTTGGATGACATTTCCCCGGATGCCATTCCAGGGGATGGCGCCATGCTAACGCAAATCACCCTGCAACATATACAGCATAAGGACAGAATACGTCATTTTTGAGTCGGGTTGCTGTCGGCCGGCCAACCCGGCATGCGTGTCCCATGCCCTCTTTCTTCTGGTTATAATCCCGCCCTCACAACGTCCCGCTATCCGGAGCTTCTCTCATGTCGCCCAGTACTACACCACATAGCCTGTTCAACACCCGCCAGTCATTCAATCTCGGCAGCGGCAAAACCGGCATGCTATATTCCCTCCCCGCGCTGGAGGCCGCAGGCATAGCAAAAGTTTCGCGCCTGCCGGTTTCCATCCGCATCGTGCTCGAGTCGGTTTTGCGCAACTGCGACGGCAAGAAGATCACCGAGGCGCATGTGCGCCAACTGGCCAACTGGCAGCCGAATGCGGCACGCACCGAAGAGATCCCGTTCGTCGTGGCGCGCATCGTGCTGCAGGATTTCACCGGCGTGCCGCTGCTCGTCGACCTTGCTGCGATGCGCGACGCCGCCGCCAAAATGGGCAAGGACCCGAAGATCATCGAGCCGCTGGTACCGGTGAATCTGGTAGTAGATCACTCGGTGCAAGTGGATCACTACAACAGCCCGGATGCGCTCAAGCTGAACATGGAGATGGAGTTCGAGCGCAACGCGGAGCGCTATCGCTTCATGAAATGGGGCATGCAGGCTTTCGATACGTTCAAGGTCGTGCCGCCCGGCGTCGGCATCGTGCATCAGGTGAATCTGGAGTATCTGGCGCCCGGCGTGCAACACAAGGGCGGTGTGTATTACCCGGACACCCTGGTTGGCACCGACAGTCACACCACCATGATCAACGGCATCGGGGTAGTCGGCTGGGGCGTGGGCGGCATCGAGGCGGAAGCCGGCATGCTCGGCCAGCCGGTGTATTTCCTGACCCCGGATGTGGTCGGTGTCAATCTCAAGGGCAAGCTGCGCGAAGGCGTGACTGCGACCGACCTGGTGCTGACTGTCACTGAGCTGTTGCGCAAGCACAAAGTGGTCGGCAAGTTCGTCGAATTTTTTGGCGCCGGCACCGCGGCACTGACCCTGCCGGATCGCGCCACCATCGCCAACATGGCACCTGAATATGGCGCAACCATGGGGTTTTTCCCGGTGGATGAGGTCACCGTGGCCTATCTGCGCAATACCGGACGCACCGATCAGCAAGTGGATGCCTTCGCTTCCTACTTCAAGGCACAGGGCTTGTATGGCATCCCGCAAGCTGGACAGATAGATTACAGCAGCGTGGTGGAGCTGGATCTGGCCGGCATCGCACCGTCACTGGCAGGCCCGAAGCGCCCACAGGATCGCATCACACTGTCCAGGATGAAAGAGACTTTCAACACGCTGTTCAGCAAACCTGCGGCTGAGAATGGCTTCAACCGACCCGTAGCAGAACTGTCTAAGCGTCACGCCACTACACTCACGGAGAACGATGAGAAAATGTGTCTCCTGACATCCGGCGGTGGCCTGCTCAGCAACGAGAGCGCACCGTCAGGCAAACCTGCATTGGGAAGCCGCAGCAGTAGTGCAGCCAGCGAGATCGAAATGCTGGACAGTCATCCGACTGCGGCGAGACGCACCCCTAATAATCAGAAAAAACAACCGGTGGTGGAGATCGGGCACGGAGACGTGTTGATCGCCGCAATCACTTCCTGCACCAATACCTCCAATCCCAGCGTGATGCTGACGGCAGGCTTGCTGGCGAAAAAAGCAGTCGAGAAAGGCTTGCGCGTTAAATCGCACATCAAGACCACGTTGGCTCCAGGCTCGCGCGTGGTCACCGCCTATCTGACCAATGCTGGATTGCTACCCTATCTGGAACAGCTCGGTTTCAGCGTGGCGGCCTACGGCTGTACCACCTGCATCGGTAATTCCGGGCCACTGGATGCCAAGATCGAAGCAGTCATCATCGCCAACGACCTGATCGCTGCGGCGGTACTATCTGGTAATCGCAACTTCGAAGCGCGCATCCACGCCAACATCAAGGCAAACTTTTTGGCCAGTCCGCCGCTGGTGGTAGCCTACGCGATCGCGGGCAAGGTCAACATAAATCTCGACACCGAAGCGCTGGGTACGGGCAATAACGGTCAACCAGTCTATCTGAAGGACATCTGGCCCAGCAGTGAAGAACTGCAGGCAGTGAGTCGCTACGCCACTGACCCTTCACTGTACCGCTCGCTGTATTCGAATCTGACCAAAGACCTGCCACTGTGGAACGCAATCTCTGCCCCGACCGGCAATCAGTACCAGTGGGATGATTCGACTTACATCGCACTCCCGCCCTTCTTCGCGCAGTTCAGCATGCAGACTGGCCACATCAAGGGGGTCAGCGATGCCAAGGCATTGGCGATCTTCGGCGACTCGGTCACCACCGACCACATCAGCCCGGCCGGTAGCTTCAAGTCCACCTCGCCAGCCGGAAAATATTTGCAAGAGCATGGTGTGGCGATCAAGGATTTCAACAGTTACGGCTCACGACGCGGCAACCACGAAGTGATGATGCGCGGCACCTTCGCCAATGTGCGCGTCAAAAACCTGATACTGCCCGCCAAAGCAGATGGTAGCCGCATCGAAGGCGGTTATACGCTATACCATGGTGAGCAGATGGCGATCTATGATGCCGCGATGAAATACATCGCTGCGGGCACGCCGACAGTGATTTTCGCGGGTGAAGAATATGGCACCGGTTCCAGCCGCGACTGGGCCGCGAAAGGCACACAATTATTGGGAGTAAAAGCGGTCATCGCCAAATCCTACGAGCGCATCCACCGCAGCAATCTGGTCGGCATGGGCGTACTGCCGTTGCAGTTCAAAGGTAATACCACGGTAACAACATTAAACCTGAACGGAGAAGAAAATTTCGACATCAGCGACATCGACGAAAATTTGAAACCGCAGCAGGACGTGACCCTCACGATACGCCGGAAAGATGGCCGCACCGAGCAAGTGCCGCTGTCACTGCGCATCGATACGCCAATTGAAGTGGATTACTATCGGCACGGCGGAATACTGCCGTATGTGCTGCGCGAGCTGGCAGCAAAATAAATACGTCATTTCTGTTTTAGCGAGAGTGATGCAGTTGAATTATTAGTGGATACCTATAGGGGAAAGGCCATGACCACCAGAATAGAACGCGACTCTTTGGGACCTATCGAAGTACCCTCCGAACGCCTGTGGGGGGCGCAGACACAGCGTTCACTGGCGCATTTCCACATCTCGTCAGAGTGCATGCCTGACGAGATCATCATGGCACTCGCTCAAATCAAACGTGCCTGCGCCCTGGTCAACCGCAACCTCGGCCTGCTGGGTGAAGAGAAAGCGACCGCCATCATGCAGGCTGCGGATGAAGTGCTTGCCGGTCAGCACAATAATGAATTCCCGTTATCCGTCTGGCAGACCGGTTCAGGCACGCAGAGCAACATGAACATCAACGAGGTGCTCGCCAACCGCGCTTCGGAACTGCTCGGCGGCACGCGCGGCGAATCCCGCAAGGAGCGGCCACAACACAGTGCGGCGAAGCCGACGAGTGCGGGAGTGGCCGCATCGCACCTTCTCCCACAAACGGCCGACTTCGTCGGTAACGTGTCAAAGGTGCACCCCAATGACGACGTCAATCTCGGCCAGTCATCCAACGACATCTTCCCGACAGCGATGCACGTCGCTGCTGTGATCGGGATTCAACAGAAACTCCTGCCGGCATTGCGCACGCTGCGCGCTACGCTGAAAATGAAATCCGACGCATTTGCTGACATCGTCAAAATTGGTCGCACCCATTTGCAGGACGCGACGCCGCTGACGCTGGGTCAGGAATTTTCCGGCTACGTGGCACAATTGAATCTCTCAGAATCCCTAGTGATGGCTGCGCTCACGCCGCTCCACGAACTGGCGGCTGGTGGCACCGCCGTCGGTACCGGGCTAAACACCCATCCCGAATTTGGCGCGCGCGTCGCTGCAGAGTTGGCGCGCAGTAATAATGAGCCGTTCAGGAGCGCCATCAACAAGTTTGCTGCGCTGGCCGCCCATGATGCATTGGTCGCTGCGCATGGTGCGCTCAAGACGCTGGCTGTCGCGCTGATGAAGATCGCCAACGACGTGCGCTGGCTGGCCTCCGGCCCGCGTTCCGGGCTGGGCGAGATCAACATCCCGGAAAACGAGCCGGGCAGTTCTATCATGCCGGGTAAAGTGAATCCGACCCAGTGTGAAGCGCTGACCATGCTGTGCTGCCAGGTGTTTGGCAACGACGTTGCCATCAATATCGGCGGCGCCTCAGGCAATTTCGAGCTGAATGTTTACAAGCCGCTCATCGCGCACAATTTCCTGCAGAGCGTTCGGTTGCTCGCCGACGGCATGGCCAGTTTCGAGGAACATTGCGTGCGCGGCATCGCGGCCAATCGTGAACGCATCGCAGATCTGATGGAGCGCTCACTGATGCTGGTGACTGCACTGACCCCACACATCGGCTATGACCGCGCTGCAGAAATCGCCAAACGCGCGCACCATGACGGCGGCACGCTGAAGCATGCCGCGCTGGCGCTGGGTTATGTTACAGAACTAGACTTCGAGCGCTGGGTGAAACCGGCAGACATGGTTCATCCCAGCAAAACCTAAAGGTTTGTTTTAATCTCGGCAGGGGTGGCTCATTCTTTCGAGTTGAATTTACCAGAAATTAGGTGTATAAAATGCTCGTGGCTCTCGAGACAGCGAGACACAGGTTTCGGAAAGGTTAACCGTTAATGGGAGACGCCTATCGACGCTTCAATGATTGATTATCTGTAGTTGCTACCCAAGTCAGCATTCGATGACTGACCCTATCGGCATCCCATAAGCCGACACATAACGTAACGCCGCTTTGATGCGGCGTTAATATTTTCATGAAACGTTTTGCTTATCCGGACACCAAGCAGGTGGCTAATTCCTGCTGACCTTTGGGGCGGTCGCAACTATTCATCCTGCAATTCTTGCCCGGGAAACAGTTCTTCTGTGTAGCCGAATTGCGTCATATCCAGAATGCGCATCGGATACAGGATGCCGTCCAGATGATCGCACTCGTGTTGCACCACACGGGCGTGGAACCCGCTCACGTTGCGGTCGATCTGCGCGCCATATTCGTCCTTGCCCCGATAACGGATATGCGCATGGCGCGGCACCAGACCGCGCATTCCGGGCACGCTCAGACAGCCCTCCCAATCCTGCTCGATGTTGTCATCCAGTAGGGTGATGACGGGATTGATCAGCACAGTCTGAGGCACTTCCTCGGCATCGGGATAGCGAGGATTTTTTTCCACCCCCGACACGGCGCGCGCAAGCGTCTGGTGCGGGAGGGGGTTGCAAGCGGCGGCTCCCGCAATCGGCTGCTGCGCAGTAACGTGTCGCAGCCGAACCCCGAAGATCGCCACGCGCAGCCCCACGCCGATCTGCGGCGCAGCCAAACCAACGCCGTTGAGAGCTTGCATGGTGTCGCGCATATCTTCCAGCAGCGCATGCAATTGCTGTGTGTCAAACTCACTGACCGGCTCTGCACGCTGCAACAAGCGGGCATCGCCCATGCGCAATACGGTTCTAACTGCCATCGTTGACTACACATTCGAGAATGCTGCGCACGCGCACCATCGCTGCACTAGCGGTTGCGTTTACACTTTCCATGTTGATGCCCGTCGCGCTGTCGCCGCGACCGGCTGCATAATTCGCCACCACGGCGATGGTCGCATAATTGAGCTCCAGTTCTTTTGCCAACGCAGTTTCCGGCATGCCAGTCATACCCACCATATCCGCCCCGTCACGCTCATAGCGGTTGACCTCAGCGATGCTATCTAGACGAGGTCCCTGCGTGGTGGCATATACGCCGCCATCCACGCAGGGCTGTTTGGCTGCCTGTGCTCCGCGCAAGATGCGGCTGCGCAACTTCCCACTATAGGGCAGCGTGAAATCAGCATTGCTGAACGGCCTGTCGCGCCCCTCGAAATAGGTCGCATCGCGGCCATGGGTGTAGTCGATGATCTGGTCCGGCACAACGATCACGCCAGGCTTGAGGTCCGGGCGAATGCCACCCACTGTCGCCACCGAGATGATGTTTTTGACTCCCTGCTCGCGCAGCACCCAAAGGTTGGCGCGATAGTTCACCAGATGCGGCGGGATAGTATGACCATAGCCGTGCCGCGCTAAAAAAATCACCTCATGCTCATCCAGCGTCCCAAACATAAATGCGCCGGAGGGCTCGCCGTAGGGTGTACGCATCACCTGTTGATGGGTGATCTTTAAATTTGTTAATTGGGTTAAACCGCGCCCGCCTATGATCGCCAACATCAGAAAGCCTCCAAATATTTATTGCGCGATTCGATACACCCGCAAGGAGTAGGCCGGTGGGTTCCCGGCGGCAATGCCGCCACCCTTCCGCTCGCGGCGCTGCACGGTGTTGGCTTCGGCCACCACTTCGCGGTTTCACATTGGCTGCGCCAATATGAGCCTACGCCGAAACTGCGTTTTCGCTCGTCGCCTGCCCACTTGGCATGTCTCAGCCCCAGCGCTGACCAGCGACTTGGAGGACGTTTTTTTGCCAGCTTAGCCGAATGGCAATGCAAAGCGCCGCGTGTTAAGCACTCGGACCGCTTACTGCTATCGTTTGAGGTTTTCATTATTTTTCCCTTATCGCATAAATTGCGGGCAGATTGCGCCACGCCCCTTCGACATCCATGCCATAACCGAACACAAAACGATTCGGCAACTCTATCCCGACGAAA
>JBAQWL010000138.1:0-3119 GCA_049298895.1 Gallionella sp. | reverse complement strand
GTCTGAAAGCGGGTGCGGAAGTGATACCGCTACGAGCTTGATTTAGGTTGGCTTAATTTGATCCGCTGCTTACATCGGTTATTTTCTTCCCTGCTACCATCCTCTGGCGGGCTGCTATTCTGTAATTTTCACCACCTGCCTGCGCGCTATTTATATGCGTGACGTAGCCAAGTATTTTTCCGTCATCGTTTATGATCTGGTGCAAGTGCCAATGGCTGCCTACATCAAGCGCATCAATAAACTTATCTGCGCGCGTAAAACCCGCATGACTGAAAATGTTTCGCGTGCCGTACAGGTTGCAATCCTGGAATGATTCCTTTTTGAAATCACCCTGAAAGGAGGCAAAGTCCGAAAGCATTAACGCCCTCTTCGTTATGCCAGTCAATGGGCACGTATTCCACTTTCCTTTAGACATTCCGACACCCTCGGGGAAATTTAGAGTGTGAAGATTATAGGCCATTATAGTACCTAATGCCGTTGCTTCACGGTGATCTGGATACGATGCTATGAAAAACAATCAAACCCTGCAACCCCCCGCCTATTTGCGCCTTGCCGATATGCGAACTCGTTACCGCGTATCGGGCAGCACTATTTGGAACTGGTGCAAAACTAACGATCTACCCGCCCCGCATAAGTTGGGCGCAAATACGACCGTCTGGAAACTTGCTGACCTGCTGGCATGGGAAGCAACTCGCACCACTGCAAAGTAAGGCGCGACCATGAACCGCCGCTACCCTGCCTATGGTAAGCAGTTGATGGCTATGCGTCAGTCCGGCCACGCACCTGACGGCGTGTACGTTGTGTTCGACTGGGATTTGGCTAGAGCCTTTCCGCATGTTGTAGTTGCAGATGACTTGCCGACTGACCAACTAGAACTGCGCTATCTGGCCGGGCTTGATGTGACGCTCGCATACCGCGAAAAACATTCGAGCCGCGTGCCGGCACTGGCTGAAGCGATCTTGGAAACGCAACCGCACATCTTGAACGCGCTTGCCGTGGACATTCCCCAAAATTTTATTCTGAAAAATATCGCTGGTGAGGTATTCGCATGAGCCTATCAACAACACTCGAAGAAAAACAAGCCGCTTTTAAGGCGGTGATGAAAGCGGAATTACCCAAGTCACAACGTCGGCCAACAGACGCAGCCAGCAAAGCCCTGACAAGCCCTGCATTGAACGTAGTGGACATTCATTCCTTCATGGCTACCGAGCTACCTGTGCGGGAAACTATCCTGCAACCGTGGCTGATGACACAGAGCTTGAATATGTGCCACGGCTGGCGCGGCATCGGCAAGACGCACATGAGCCTGGGTGTTTTCTTCGCTGTGGGTACTGGCGGCTCATTCCTGAATTGGAAAGCAGACAAGGCTCACAAGGTTCTGTTGGTCGACGGCGAAATGCCCGGTGCTGCATTGCAGGAGCGACTAGCGGCGATTGTTGCATCGGCTGGCATAGAACCCATGCCCGATTATTTGTCGATACTGACACCAGACTTGCAAAGCGGAGCAATGCCGGACTTAGCAACCTACGAAGGGCAAGAAGCAATAAGCGAGATCGTCGAAAAGGTCAATGCAGAACTTATCATTATCGACAATCTGTCCTGCTTGGTGCGTGGCGGTGGGCGCGAGAATGACGCGGAAAGTTGGCTATCTGTTTCGGAGTGGGCGTTGATGCAGCGCCAGCGCGGGCGAAGTGTTTTATTTATCCATCACAGCGGAAAGAACGGCCAGCAACGCGGCACAAGTAAAAAAGAGGATTTGCTTGACGTTGTAATTGGGCTACGCCGCCCGCCTGACTATGACCCGGCAACTGGTGCGTGTTTCGAGATCCACTACGAAAAGGCGCGGCACTTGTCCGGTGATGCTGTAAACCCTATCGAAGCCCAACTCACAACAGACAGCGCCGGACTTTGTACCTGGGCATGGCGCAATGTTGCTGATTCAACCTTTGACCGCGTGGTCAGTCTGGCTAACGAGGGATTAAGTCAGACCGATATTGCCAACGAGTTAGAGATCAACCGCTCGACTGTATCAAGGGCATGGCGCAAGGCCGATGTGGAGGGAAAGCTCACAACCAAGTCCACCGCAAAGGGGCGCAACCAATATCAGAAAGCGAGGGACGGCGAATGACTACTGCCAAGAGCTTGTTGCATGTTTCTATTCCTAGCAACGCAACAGCGCAACAACCACCCCAAAAAGGCGCAACCACTGACGCAACAGCCACGCAACAAGCACAAGCTAAACCCGCATCATTGCTTGATATTGCACGCAACAAGCTACGCAACAAGCACGCAACAACCTCAGAAAATGGCACGCAACAAGCTCAATTACGCAACCTTGTTTTGGAAGTCATGGAACTGGTGGGCGAACCTAAAGAGGATAGGCAATACCACCTCGACCTTGCATTGTCTGATCCGATTGCAGCTTTGGAATGCTACCGCTCTTTAATGAAGAGGATTACCAAATGAAAAAGGCAGCCAAACCGCCTGTAGTCCACGATGGGCAAGTATTGAGGGCGATACCTACCCCCCAGCTAAAACTCGCCACGATTGAAGATTGCAGGCGGGAAATGGCGAGGGTTTATCGTGATGCCAGGTCAGCCACAACAGACACGGCGGATGCTTCGCGACTGGTTTACATGCTGACTGCGATTGCCAAGATGATTGAAGTCGGGCAGCTTGAGCAACGACTAATCGCATTGGAGGGTAAACAACATGGCCACGCTTGAATACAGGATTGCATCACTAGAGGCTGCAGTAGATACCGCACCATCGGAAAGAGATAAGAAGCAAACAGCGGCAACGCAAGCCTATTGGGGCGCAATCGGTTGCCGCAAACCGCTTTCATGGGATGCAACCAAATTCTACTTGAGCGACGACCATGAGGGCATTACCGCTTTACTGGCTAAGCGTATCGAGGCCAACACACTGACCGACGACGACAAGCGCATTCTTGCCGCCATTCCAGAATATGGAGACACGCCGGAAAATTTAGTGCTGGCGTTGCATGAGGCTTTATCCTCAGTCATTGGTGTCCGTACTTTTAATTGAAGAGATTCAATTGGTTATTGATTAGCAGCGAGTCCATTTGTATCTCCGTATTTTTAAGTAGTTGATCGAGT
>JBAQWL010000137.1:0-4431 GCA_049298895.1 Gallionella sp. | reverse complement strand
AAAAAGCCCAGTCGCGCCGGGTGGCGTGCTGGGCTTCAAATTCAATTCTTGCAGTCGGTTCATGGTACTCCATCGCTGGGATCGCTACACCGTTCGGCGTTGCTTGGGCAATTCTAAGCCGTTAATTTACAAAATGCAATGTATTCATGCTCAATGGAGCGTTCTTTGAGAGATTGCAATAATAATTGCCAGTATCTCTTCATCCTCGATCTGCTGTTCCAGTCGCTTGCGCTGGTATTGCATGAGCGCAGTGCGGTTGTCCCGGTCAGCGTGTTGCACGTATTTGACGATGCCACCGACCTGGGTTGACGGTGTCACCACTGGTGGGACTACTGGTGGAACAGCTACATCATAAGCTCCATATCCGCTCACAGCCATCAACTGCGCGCCGTAGCCATACCCTGATACAGCTATTGCTTGAGCATTCAAGCTCATGGTGTCACCGTGATCGTAGTCCCTACCTCACCAATAGTTTGTGAGAATGTCCCATCTGTTCTGCTCGTTACGGTCACTTGCACGGGATCATACAACCCATAATGCCGTGCCAACTTGTCTACCAAAGCTGCTGTCGGTGCGCCTGTCAGTGGTAGTGCTGTTACCGTATCTGTCTCGGTCGTGCCATCCCAAGCCCTTGTCATGGTCAATGTCCCATCACCTATCGAGGTGGGTGTGATAACCAATGGGTCAATCAAACCGTGCCGCCTGAAAATCGCCTCCAACCTGATCGACTGCGCCTGTGACATAGCCAGCGTAAATTCCTGCGTTACTGTCGGAGCATAGCCGGTGATCGTGATGCCACCGACATCCGGCGTTACGCTCTTGTGCGCCGACTGCGCTACAGTTGGGGCGTACCCCGTAATCGTGATGCTTCCAACACCCGGCTCCGCTGACCTGGTTTGGCCAATCGTTGGCGCATAGCCCGTAATGACTATGTTTCCGACTCCTGGAACTACCTCGGTTCCGCTGGAAGTCGCTCCACCAAATAACGGTAGGAACCACATTACCCAACACCCATCAGCATCAAGTAACTTGCCGCATTAGCGGTTGTAGCACCCTCCATGTATCTGATCTTGACTCCGTTATAAGTGATGGCGGAAGCCAATGAATCTGTGCATCTGACTGCTACCCGTGTTCCTTGTGCTATCAGCATCGGCTCAGGCAAATATATTGCGTAACTGTTGGTCTTGTAATATCCGACCAACGTATCCTGCCGGATTGACCACGGAAGTTGTATCTTAGTTGCTTCCGCACCACCAGCCCCCGTACCGATCTCAAACAACTGTTGAACAGTTGTGTCCAAACCCACCACGTTCGTTACTTCAAAGACAAGTCCCTGAACATAAATGTCAGAAGCTAAACTGGCAGATGCCTGTACCCATGCTCCGTAAGCCCAAGCCGAAGCGGATGAAGCCGGGGTAAGTCCTGCGGCGTTGGCGGGCAGGGAACGAAAGTCGTTCTGTGCCATGATTACGCCATTTCATACAAAATCTTGCAGCCGGTCAGAGTATTGCTTGTTGTCGCCAAGCTATAAGCCACGCGCATCGAAAGTCGCGTATTTGCCGCAACCTGCTTTGGTTCCGGGAAGATCACAATATTCGATGGCACATACCCAACCAACGTATCGCCCCGGACACTGCATGGTATCTGTGCAATCAGTACCTCCGAAGCTGCCGCACCTGTCGCTATTTCGATAATCCACTCATAGGTCGTGTCAGCAGCAGCAATGGGCGTATGCCACATCCATGTGAAGCCAGCAAGGTAAAACGTGCTGGTAATCGTGTTGATAGGTACAAGTTCTGTGTAGGAAGAATATGACCATGCCGTACTACCAGAAGACGCGCGAGAAATACCTGCGGCAGCGGCGGGGTAGGAAAGATAGCGGTTTGTCGTGGTAGTCATTTTATTTGAAGTAAATGTTGAGTACGATTTCAGAGGCGGCTACCGCCACCGCGCTTGCATCCGTGATGCCTGTTACCAGCGTTATCCCGATCCCTGTGGTGAACACGATTCCCTTGTCAATGTTTATAACCAAACCGGCACCCGCTGTATTGCCGGGGATCAGGAACGTATCGGTCACACCAGTACCGGCAGTTGGCGTTCCTGCCGTGTTGTGCAGCTTGAGGTACATCGCAGCAGCATTCAGGTTAAAAGCCGTGATTGCGTAAACCTGACCGGCGGATGATTTGAGGTTCGTGGCATTAGTTGACGCAGCAGATACTAAATGAAACTTGGAAAGCCCGCCGCTAGTCGCCGCTATATCTTGAACCGCATTCGTTGTGCCGGGGGTGGTCTGGTCAATACCTACCTTGCCCAACAGGTTTGTTCCGGCAGGCAAAGCATTGGTTATCCCGGTCAGTGTCGTAACAGTCGCCAGAGTTTGCGCGGCAGCGATGTTTACCGTACCAATGACCTTCGTGGTTTCCGCGTTCAGTGCTGCTTGAACTGCAAACGTCCCAGCATTCGTTACGGCATGGGAAGCGACGGTCACTGTTTCGCCATCCAGCGTTACCCGCGTATCTCCTGTAAGGGTTGTGCTGATCCCGACCTGCATTCCCTCGGTGTGTGACGGTGCAGCGGCGGTCGCTATAGCAGGGAGTACGCCAAGATTATTCGTTGACGGGCCTTGTGCGTTGTTTGTTTTTGTGCCGGTAATGGAATTCCCATTCTCAGAGATTTTTATATACTCATCCTGCCCGATAAATTTCTGGATTGCTTGATTGATGAAAGTGGCTTGCGCTGTTCCACCATTTACGTATCTTGATCGAGAATACTTCGCAGTTGATTGATGATTCTCACGTAATGCGACTCCGCCAGTTACCGGCTCTGGATCGGAAATATTCCACGTTGTTCCGTCATGGGACTCTTCAAAATAATGTGTCCCGTCTACATCAGCGTAGATGTAATGTGCAACAAACGCACCGTTTAGGCTGTGGTCAAACGTCGCAGAAGTATAGCTGCCTGCAATTCCTAACGGGGTTGTCGTTAATTCAATTACCGTTGAGCTCTTTGTATAATTGATCGGCAGCGGATTAGTGGAGGATACAAGCGTTGCAGTACCAACAGTCCCGAAGGCAAGTTTACCTACTGGAACCTCATCAGCACCTATAGTCTCGGTAGCAATACCAGCCCCAGCATCCCATTCCGCTTTAGTTAAATTTGCCATAATCTATGTCCTATGTCGCAGATAATATGCCGCTCGAATGCGGCGTGATGGTCAGCGTATTTGGGGATGTGGTTAGCGGTATATCAGCCGGTGTAGAATCTCCGAGGAAATACCCAACCAACGGATTCACTTTCCCGTTCAGCGTGCCCAAGTAGTATACAACACCCCTTCGCCATGCCGGAATTCCTGCGCCAGATGCTGTCCACACAAAAGCCGCAGAGGTAAATTTGACTACCCCTGATGTTTGGTTCAGCACTACCGAAGCCAATGTCCCGCCGCCGGTCGTGTAGCCATTGCCGTTCGCAATCTCATTTGCAGAAACATCTGCCCACACTTCGTCAGTGGATGGTACTGGTGTCCATGCGCTTGATACCAATGCAAGCCGGTATAACGCCGAGCCTGTCTTCAAGAGCGCAGTCGCCCCTTCAAAAAAATTAAGCTTTGTTTTATCTGGGAATATAAAAACTCCGGCAGCCATCAAACACCATCCTTTCTTGATTTATTAGCCTTGGCACTTGCTATTATTTTCGCAGTATGTTCAGCCAATCTCTTGGGTTTCTTTTTCCCTTTTAATGCTATTGAAATTTTTGCTACGTGATTTGCAGAAAGTTTTTTCCCTAATTTTGCCAGCGACATTTTCCTTCGCGTTTCTTCTGAATGAATTCTTCCTCGTGTAGATATAGATGTTTTAATTTTCTGTGCATCTGACACTATTCTCCCGCTGGTTCCCTCCCCGCCATTAGTGAAATTACAAAGGTCATATCCTTCTTTTCGTAACTGCGCAATTTGTTGAACCTCATCAGAAAAAGCCTGTTGCTCAGACTCACAGCAGAAAACAAATACACCTATATTTTCTTTGCCATATTTTTCAACAATGTTTTTATGATGTTGTGTTCGTTGCGACAATTCGTGGCTTCTTTTTTTCTTAGTAGAAATAATACCCTTCCCAACATAGAAAGGTGTTCCGTCTGGCCGGCAATGTAGATATGTGTAAAATGCACCTGCTGCCATGATTACTCCTTAAAAGTGTCTTGCGGCGTTATTGTGTTTCTACTTGCGGAACTACCCGCGTGATGCGCCCAAAGCGCGGACTATGCCGATCCGTTTCATGTTCGATGTCATAGGCAACGACCTTGCTTTCTTCGTGGTGCTGTTCGGGCATGGCAGATAGTTTGCCCAGCGCAGCCGTCACGGCCTTCATGGTTTCATCGTGTGCCTTGTGCATATCCATCATCGCGGCGGCCATGCCCGGATCTGCAATCACCCGA
>JBAQWL010000136.1:0-4346 GCA_049298895.1 Gallionella sp. | reverse complement strand
TTGCCCGAGCCGTTCAGGCCGAGCAGGCCGATCTTGGCGCCGGGGAAGAAACTGAGGGAGATGTCCTTGATGATCTGACGCTTGGGTGGAACGATCTTGCTCACGCGGAGCATCGACATTACGTATTGGGCCATGGTGCGTATTCTCTAAGTGTTGAATCGGAAGGCGTGTAGCTTACCGCAAAGGCCTGATAACTAGAAACGGGCAACTAGAAATCCGGCGGCATCACCATTTCAGAACGGCCTTGCCCAGCCACATGCCGATCAAGCCGACGATGATCATCGGCAGGTAATGCCACTCGATGACATGCATGATGGAGTCGGTGTGCTCATACAGCCTGAGCCACAACGCGCCGACACTGAAAGCGGCAAGCAGTGCGATGCTGCCTGCCCAATATTGATGGGTACTGGCGCATTTGCGCATCACGAAGAATATCCATACCGCCGGTAACATCGCCAGCAGGGTGATGCTGAGGGTGCATTCGATGTTGTGCAGGGGTGGCGGGGAAGGCGGATTGTCGGCGTTCCAGGCAAAATACATGACCAGCATGAACAGGGTGAACGTGATCGCTGGTACCGGCGCGACACGGCGCATCTGGTGCAGGTCGGGAAACGACAGCAAAGCGGCAGTCAAGCTGGTGGTGATCAAGACGGCGACGAGTGCTGCGATCTCGGCGGCGAACCAGGCCTCAGTAGTTTTCACCATCAGATCGGCACGAAGGCCAGAAAACATCAACGTGATAGCGAGATAGATCGCGGCGACTGCGATCCATCCGAGGCTCAGCACGACAGGATGGCGGGCGGGCTTCACCGCGGCACCGTCATGTGCAAGCTTGTCTATCAGTTCATCGATATTTCCCATTATCTTTCCAATTCCTGTTTTTCCAACTGTTATTCTTCCAAATTCTGGCGCAGTTTCTTGTAGGCGCGATGCGCCGCGACTTTGACTGCGGATTCATTCATGCCGATTTTTTCGGCAACCTCTTTGGCTGTGTATCCTTCCTGATGCATCATGCGCACGATGACCGCCTGCTTTTCGGGGAGTTTTTCAATCTCTCCGATAATAGATTCGTATGAAATGCCGGATTCGGTTACATGTTCCTGCAAAAACTCTTCCATTTCCGACATATCGTCGGCATGGTGCAGCTGATCGGCATAATGCGCACGCAAATAGTCCTGCAGGCGGAACCGGGCGATGGCATACATCCACGGCTTGTAAGGACGATTGCCGTCGTAAGTGTGGCGCGCCTTGTGGATGGAGATCAGGATCTCCTGCAGCAGGTCGTCGACCTCGTTGGTGAAGCTGAGGCGTTTTGCCAGGAAAGGCCTGAGCAGGTGCGAAGTTTCCTGTAGCAAAGCCGTGTAGGATTGCTGGTCGCCGCTCAGGGCCTGTTTCATCAATGCGGCAAATTTGTCGGTGTTATCTGTCACGCATGCTCCGTGGAGATGTAACTTTTTTGCTGCCCTGCCAGAATATACCTGCAGACAGGGCGAATCATAGCCCGGTTTCGAACATTGCTTTGAACTGGATGCAGGTTCACCAATCATAACGAGACTGACACGCAGGAGGGAATCATCATGCAACGCAGACAATTCTTATTCACTTTATCAGGCGTCACGCTGGCACTTGCGACACGTTCATATGCCGGGGTCGGAAACAGCAAGGTGACCGTCATGCAATATTCCGATGACGGAAAAGCGCTCGGCCGTGCCACCCTGGCCAAGGTGAGCAAGGATGCAGAATGGAAAAAGACGCTGTCGCCGCTGGCTTATGAGGTGACCCGCCAGCAGGGAACGGAGCGGGCTTTTTCGCAACCGGGCCACAACAGGCATGAGCCGGGACTGTATCGCTGCATATGTTGCGACAACGCGCTGTTCGATGACAACGCCAAATACGATTCACGTACCGGCTGGCCGAGTTTCTGGCAGCCGATCGCCGCTGAGAATGTGGGCGAGAATGTTGATCGCATGTTCGGCATGAGGCGTATCGAAGTGCACTGTGCACTGTGTGATGCCCATCTGGGGCATATATTCGACGACGGACCGAAGCCGACCGGTTTGCGCTATTGCATCAATGATGTGGCGATGCGTTTTATAGCGCGTAAATAATCATGCTGATCCTATTACTGGCCTATATCGGTGGTGTGCTGACCATCTTCAGCCCGTGCGTATTGCCGGTGTTGCCGTTCATCTTTTCACGCGCAGATCAGTCGTTCCGGCGTTCCGGTCTGCCGATTCTGATCGGCATGGCAGTAACCTTCGCGGTGCTGGCCAGCCTGGCGACCGTAGGCGGAGCCTGGTTGGTCGGGATCAATCAATATGGCCGCTACGCGGCGATGTTGCTGCTGCTGCTGATGGGGCTGGCGCTGGTATTCCCGGCTTTTTCGGAACGACTGATGCGTCCATTCGTCACATTAGGCGGCCGATTGCAGCAACGCGCTGACCAGCAGGCCAGCATCAAGGGTTCGTTGTTGCTGGGTGTCGCGGTCGGTTTTTTGTGGGCGCCCTGCGCAGGTCCTATCCTTGGGCTGTTGCTGGCCGGCGCGGCCTTGAGTGGCGCAAATCTTTACAGCGCATTTTTGTTGCTGGCATTCGCCGCCGGCGCAGCGTCTTCGCTGGCGGTCGCCCTGCTGGCGGGCGGAAGGGTATTCGCTCTGATGAAACGCAGCCTGGGTGCCGAGGAATGGATACGGCGCGGATTGGGGGTGGCTGTGCTGGTCGGCGTGGTGGCCATCGCGCTGGGTTGGGACACCCGTTTTTTGGCACAATTTTCATTCTTGAGCACCGCTGAAACCGAGCAACAACTGATCGAACGATTGGCCGACAAACCGAAAGAGTCGGATTCTGAAGATTCCCGCATGGCGCCTCCTTTCACCGGCGCGACGCAGTGGCTCAACTCGCCGCCGCTGAACATGGATATGTTGCGCGGCAAGGTGGTGCTGGTCGATTTCTGGACCTATTCGTGCATCAACTGTCTGCGCACGCTTCCTTATCTGAAAGCCTGGGATGAAAAGTATCGCAGCCAGGGGCTGGTCATCGTCGGTGTGCATTCGCCGGAGTTCGCGTTTGAAAAGGACCAGCGCAATGTCGAAAAGGCGATCCGCGATCTGGACATCAAGTACCCGGTGGCGATGGATAACCAGTTTGCAATCTGGAACGCCTACAAGAACCAGTATTGGCCTGCAAAATATTTGATCGATATGCGGGGACAGATCCGACATCAGCATTTCGGCGAAGGTGCGTATGAGGAAATCGAGCAGATGATCCAGGCTCTGCTCAGGGAAGCGAATCAGGGTCGGCTGGCATTGGGCGATGAACTGGTGCAAGTTGACGGGACGGGTGCAACGGCAGCTGCTTCGGAAGCGTGGCGTTCGCCGGAAACCTATCTGGGTTATTCACGCCAGGAGAATCTGGCTTCACCAGAGACGGTCAAACAGGATATTGCGGCGAAATACAGCACGCCAAGCTCCCTCAAACTGAATCAATGGGCGTTAGGTGGCCAGTGGCTTATGTCTTCTGAATCCTCCGCCTTGAAAATGTCAGGGGGCACGATCAGTTATCACTTTCGAGGTCGCGATCTGCATCTGGTGCTCGGTTCACACAGTGGCAAGCCAGTGCGCTTCAAAGTCTCTCTGGACGGGACTGTACCCGGTGCGGATCACGGCGAGGATATCGATGCACAAGGCAATGGAGTGATACGCGAACAGCGCTTGTATCAGCTCATCCGGCAAAGCGGGGAGATCGATGTGCGCACTTTCCGCATAGAATTTTTGGATGAGGATGCAGAAGCGTTTGCTTTTACCTTCGGCTAAATATTCTGAGCGTCACTATGTTTATGACTATGTACAAACGCGGCAATTTGCTTCTCGGTGGTGTATCGATGCTGCTGGTCGTGGCTGCGCTTTCTTCTGCGCAAGCACGCGCAAGCGATCAGATGCCTGAGCTGATAACCGTTAAATCGCAGTGGTTAAACTCCCCACCGCTGACCAGCGATAATTTACGCGGGAAAGTGGTGTTGGTGGAATTTTGGACCTATGGGTGCATCAACTGCCTGCGCACACTGCCTTACGTTAAAGCATGGTCGGAAAAATATAGCTCGGAAGGCTTGGTGGTAGTCGGCGTGCACACCCCTGAATTTTCGTACGAAAAGGATAAAGGTAACGTTGAGCGTGCGATCCATGATCTGGGGATCACTTACCCGGTGGTAATGGATAACGATTATAAAATCTGGAATGCCTACGAAAACAGATATTGGCCCGCGCAATACTTGATGGATACGGAAGGTCGTGTTCGCCATCAGCATTTCGGTGAGGGCGGGTATCAGAAAACCGAGCAAATGATCCAGAC
>JBAQWL010000135.1:0-3516 GCA_049298895.1 Gallionella sp. | reverse complement strand
GGTCATATCAAAATGAACCATTCGATTATTATTGATTTCAGTTTGCATAAACTGCCTCTTTTTTTCAAACGAAGAGAGGGATAATTACTTCCCTGCCTTTTGGATGGCAAGCTTGTTGGCTTCGAACCCGCCCTTGGCCTTCCAATCGTTTAACCCACCCTGCAAGATGCGGACATTGTCCATGCCGGCCACTCTTAGCGCAAAACCGGCCTGTGCGGAAAGCGTACCCGCATTGCAGTACACCAGAACCATCTTGTTGCTTGGGAACTCGGCGCGGCGGCCAAGCACCTGGCGCCATTCGATGTTTACAGCACCAGGAATGTGGGAAACCTGGTACTGATCGGCGTCGCGTGTATCGATCACATAGATATTTTTCCAATCCTCGGCTGGTATCTGCTCGGACAGGATAGTGGCACCGCCGTATTCCGAAAAATCCAAGAACTCTTCCATTACCCTTATCGCCGCATTATCAGCAGCAACAACGGAGGTAGGCAGAGACAAAGACGTGGCTGCCACGATGATAAGCGCAGAAATAAAGTAACCAGATTTTTTCATGTGAAATTCCTGTTAAGTAGCTGTGGGCGCTGGGTTATGGCGCGGATGTGTTTCTTCTCCCCATACCTGCAAGGCCAAACTGGGGCTACCCCACTGCTTCCCTGCCAACTTCGCGCGTCGCCTCGTAGCGGTGGGCGTTTTTATATCCACATCCCGAGAAGATGCTCCACTGATGTGTGTTCGTTGCAGCCCTGCCGTGAGTTATACGATGAACATGACCGCATTGATACCCAGTACTATTTTGAGGATCGAGCTTTGACGGCTACGGAGTGCGTCGATCTTGCGTGTTTTGTCGTTGCAACAGTCAGCCATATGAATTAACGCCGGCGGATGAGTAAGTCGTTCACACCTTCAGATAGTGCCGTCGCTGCGGCCTCGATCTCTTCTGGCGTTGACATCCATCCCACTGAGAGCCTGACCGCGCCCCGTGCCCGATTCGCATCGCACCCCATCGCTGCAAGCACGCCGCTCACCGCATCCATCTCGGAATGACACGCTGAGCCGACTGAAGCGGCAACCTGCCCAGTAACGCGAGTCAACAACTCGCGCCCGACGATACCCGGAAAAGAGATGTGCAAAGTGTTAGGTAGGCGCTCGGTCGGATGCCCGTTGAGCACGAGACTGGGGACAGCTGTTGCCAACCGTTCGTGCAGCGCGTCCCGTAGAGCCCGCAATTTCTCCGTTGCCACTGAAAGTTGTTCCCGCGCAAGCTTCGCTGCCGCGCCCAAGCCAACGACCAATGGAACGTTTTCCGTGCCCGGACGCAAGCCATGCTCCTGGTCGGCCCCATACAAAATCGGATTGATAGGCGTTCCAGACCGAACATAAAGAGCACCAATCCCTTTCGGGGCGTAGAACTTGTGTCCCGCCAAGGTCAGCAGATCGACACCCAGCATATCGACATCAAGTTCAACCTTGCCAGCGGACTGAGCAGCATCGGTGTGGAACAGCACACCTGTGGATTTTATGAGGCGGGCGATTTCGGCGATCGGCTGTATCGTTCCGACTTCGTTGTTCGCGTGCATGATCGAGACCAGACCCGTATCGGGACGCACGGCTGCGGCAACAGCATGGGGATCGACACGACCGTAACCATCCACTGACACTACGGTCAAATCCCAGCCCATCTCGCGCAGATGTAGCGCAGGTTGCATGACCGCCGGATGTTCGATTGCGCTGATGACAATATGTCGCCGGGTTCGCCCTAATGCGCTGGCGACACCGAGGAGTGTGAGATTATTGGCCTCGGTCGCGCTTCCGGTGAAAACGATCTCATTTTGCTTTGTATGGATAAGCTCAGCCACCGATGCCCGGGCATTGGCAACAGCTTGCCGGGCAGATAAACCATATACATGTGACGATGAAGGATTACCGAAATGCTCGACCAGAAATGGCTGAATCGCATCGACCACCTCCGGCGCCACCGGCGTGGTCGCGTTGTAATCGAGATAGATCGGCGCTTTCATGCTTGCGGTTCCCATATTTACGATACAAGGTTGCGTTTTTTCTGTTCGTATTCTTCTTGGCCGATCTCGCCGCGCGCATAACGCTCCTGTAAGATATCCAATGGCGATTTGTCGCGCGAGCTGCGACTTGACGACGACTGCGTCATCAGCCATCGGATCAGTGCCGCGATTCCAAGAATAACCAGCCCCCAGAACAGCAACATGAATATAAAACCAAAGCCCATTCCCCACCCCCCGAAGCCGTTCCAATCGTTCATCATGTCATGCCTCCTTCTAATTGTGGGCGGAGTTCCGGCAGCACATCTGCTGCGATGGCAATGAAGGCGCCACACCCCGGTAACCAGCGCCGCAACAGCGGCTCCAGGCGCCGACTCCAGTGCTTGCCGCCGGGCATCACGATGGCGGTACCGTGACCGGCATGAAGCACTGGCAAACCGTCGAACAGGCGCAACGCCTCAGTGGGCGTATGCCAGCGCGCACCGTGGTAGGCTCCCCGGCCTCCGCGCCGGCCTTTGCCAAGATAGAGCAGACTGTGCCGGTTGAGCAGCCCCAATACCACCCGTCGCCGGGCAACGCGCAACATTTCGCGCAGCGCCTGTTGCTCTTCCCGGATGAAGCATAACGCGGTAACGCTGACGACCAGATCGAAACTACTGTCACGGAATGGCAGTTGGCGCGCATCCGCCGCCACGTAGCCGATGCTGTGCGCAGAATGCCTGCCGGCAAAGCGGAGCATATTCAAATCGATGTCGGTACCGAGCACATTTCGTTCTGCAGCATCGGTCGCGAATCGGCGTGTGAAGTAGCCGGTACCGCAGCCTACATCGAGCAACGTCTCACTCGGGTTTTGCGCAAGCAGCGATGCGATCAGGCGGTATTCCTCTTCCCCGATCCATGCGCCTCTTTGCGTCGTATACCAAGCCTCGTATTGTTCCGGCTGCATAATGTTATTTTCAGAAACGCCGATACAGTTAAATTCAGTGCCGTTCAGAATCGACAAGCGTCGTTTGGGTCATCATACGCCCTATCATTTTGCCAGAGCGGTAAAGGCGCAATTCCCCCGCTTCAAAGGCGGTCCACTTTTCATTTTCATCCAGCGGTTCGGTTGCAACCAAAACGCTATTAACAGTAACAGGTGAGCCATCGCGTTGGCCTGAACTTGAGCGTTCTAAATAATGAAGCCGGTCATGTCCGTAGGCGATCAGATGTTCCCCATCTGACATCAAGAAATTGAATTTTCCGAGTGAGGCAACCAGTTCGCTCACCACCGCCAGATTTTCAAACCAAGAAGCTGGATCAGCGGAAGGCAAACTGTGAAAATGCTGTGCGATATGCTTGAGGATATGGCAGAAAGCATATTCGGAGTCCGTTTCGCCTGTGGGACAGCAGGCCGGGTTGCCACTGGCCAATTCAATATCTACGATGTCCGGCACCATCCCGTTGTGTGCAAACACCCATTCCTTTCCGCAGCACTCTCGCTGAAACGGATGAGTAT
>JBAQWL010000134.1:0-3246 GCA_049298895.1 Gallionella sp. | reverse complement strand
CTGCGCCCATTTGCACACTAATCAGCACATTGCCCGGCTTGCCCTTGTAATCCTTGGGCGCGAGGTCGCTGTCGGCGATGATCTTGGCCAACTCCATCGCTTCGTTCAAGGTTTTCGGTACCAACGAGAATGACTCGCGCGGCGGGCGTACACCGGCTGGCTGCGGGAAATGGACAACCTCTTGGGTTTTTTCGTATTGCTTTTCGTCAGACATGGTTTTCTCCTTGGTTAAATTTTTCCAGCTTGTCAATAAATCGCTGAATCTCTTCTGCGCCGCACGGCTTCTCGGCTGGGTGTGGCCACGGTGGCAATTTTGTATTGAGATTTTTATTGATCTCGGTTCGGCATGTATTGCAAAACAAATTGCCATGTTCGACCGCGCCGCATTCTGTGCAAACAATCATTTTTTTAATCTCATAACTCTTGATTGCGTGGTTCTTTCATACTGCTCGCAGATGTCAGGCAACTCTTCCTTCATCCGTTTGATATCAACTCTGGTCGTGTTTTGAGAAGTCCAAGTGAGTAGCGTTTTTCCGCCATACACCAGCGCAGTCTTGTCCTCCAGCGACACACCTGGCATACCCTTTAAGTTCTGGAACAGGAACGAGGTGATCAGGAATTGCAGGTCTTCGACTTCACCTTCCATCGCTTTCATGTTGCCCTTGATGATCTTCAAGTCTTCCGCTGCCTTGGCGATGGCCGGCGTGGCCTCGACCGGCACGCCCCGCATCCTGTTCATTAGTAGCTTCACGTCGCCCATATTGACCGGATCCGGCGGGAAGCGATTCTGCACACAATTCCAGAAGGCGATCTCGCGCAAGCGCATCACATCGATCAGCTGGTCGTCGCGGCGCACGCCGTAGAGCGTCAGGTCATCCGCGCCGATCAGGACTCCGTACAGACAGAATTGTCGGCCAGTAACGGACAATCCGTGCATACTCTGCGCCGCGTATTCTATCGGACAGTCGTCTGTTAGCTGCTCGCCCCACTGATGCGCAACCAATGGACTCGTCGTCTTGATCTCGCCGTTTTGGGTGGTCCCGATGAGCGATGGCGGAATCAACCCTTCGCAATACTCCACAATCTCTTTGGTGACCAGAAACTCGAAGTCGATCTCGGCCTTCATCCATGGGAATTCAGGATCGGTGTACCGGTTCGGATTCTCCGGCGGGCTGCGCTTGGTGACCACCACGCCGATTTCCTCTTCCAGCATGTCGATCACGATGGGCTCCAGCCGCTTGCCGCGGCGGAACACTTTTTGCCGGGCAAGGTCGGTTTCATCCTCGACGGCCTCGCCGACTTTCAGGCGGTAGGCTTCCAGTGGCGTTTTCCACTTGGATACCCCAAGGATGGCGGCGCTATCGCCGCCGCCGACATAGGTAGTGCGATCTGGCTTGTTCATTTCCTCGCTCCTTTCACCGGCACATCCTGGAATCTAGAATCAAACACCGTCAGGTATCCGAACGTCACCACGCAGATGATGATGATTGCCCACACGACAGGCGCATCCTTGCGCTCACGGCGATCTATATTCATGTTCTCGCGCAGCTTGAGCGTGTTGTGTATCTTGTGGTTATCCATACTCATTTCATGGCCTCATTGATGAAGTGATAAGCATTCAGCGCATCAATACCCATCTCTTCTGTCCGGTAATAAATAAACACACAGCCGCCAGAGTAAGATATTTCGGTCGGCCTCGGTATAGTCACAGTGACGGTCTTGGGTGCTGGTGGGTTCCAAGAAACATGGTTTTTATGCGGATAACAACAATACCCGCCACCACAATCAAATACGAAAATATCGCCAGCATCCACTCGAATAATAGGGAGTTTCCGCCCATCGGCATAAAGCACATCCCCCTCAAACACCGGCTTCCCCTCTACCTCTGCTATGCTGGCGCGAAAATATGTATGCTCATTCCAATCAGGATTATGTGCTGGCCTCCAGTAGACATTATTGCCACTAGCTTGAATTACAGCCCCATCAGCCCAAGCCTTAATTACTGCTGCGTGTTTATGTGGTTTCATGATTCCCTCGCTTTCAACATGCCATCTGCCATTTGATAAGCAAGTACGGGAACATTGCGTGATATGTGGTCTGTCCCAATACCGTTGTTGTGGTCTGCGTACCAAGGAATTAACGATTCCATATCTTTCGCCGCAAAGTAATCCCTGAGTGTCATCCCCTCGTTAGATACCTCGCCCATGCTGCCATGCGAAGGAAATGCACCACCTCCAGTATTTTTCATTCCGCACCCCCACAAGTGCATTCGCCAGCAGCCACAATCAGACTCAAGCACTCCGCGCTGTGATTGTTGACCGTGGCTATGTTTATCGGCTTGCGGCGGTCTTCGGTGATCTGATGCGCATCTAACCATGATGCGCGATCTGCGAATGCAAATTCATCACAATAGATACGGCGCTCCCGTGGCTTGAGTAAGCTCTGCATCATGGTATCGGCTTGGTCTAGCATCTGGTCAGATAATGATTTCATGCCGCCACCCTTTCTTCATATTCCTGAACATACACATAGCGCCTCGCGGGGTCTTCGGCGACCCACTTCCTCGCAAAACGCTCTGCATCAGCCAGAGAACCGTCCACGATGCCCATGCGCGCGCTGGCAATGATGCCAAAATCCTGCAACCCTGATGCGTAGCGCACCGACCATCCGTAAATTGAATCGACCAGGTGCGCCGGTAAAATCCCGCGCCGAGACAACTCACTCTGCCATTCACATAACGGTTCGCTCGCATAGCAATGTTCAAGGCCGGGTTTGGTGCTATGTGGCACGCGCTCTTCTTTTTCGCGCTTCAAAGCATCGTGAAGCTCTAGGCCTGCAATAATACGAGTAGTTGATTTCATAGTTTCCTCCTATTGACAGCCGCATAATACCCATGCGATATTTGCCTTGTCAAGATATTTATTGACAAATCTATAAACCAGAATATACACTAGATTCCATGTGGAAAAAGAAACTTAAAAAATTACTGGCTAACATGACCCAGACCGAGCTGGCGGACCTGCTGGGACTCAAGCAGCCATACATCAGCCAACTATTGAATGGTCAGGTGCGCGAGCCGTCCTACACCATCGGGCAGAAGATCGATGCTCGGATCGCGTTGTTGGACAAAAAGAAATAAGCGCAGCATCAGTACCTGCGCGAACGTAGCCTGATAGCCATATAGCACAAGCAACCAGGAGTTGGGATGAGTACTGCTAAAATTGAAGTTATTTGTGAGTATTGTGG
>JBAQWL010000133.1:0-7563 GCA_049298895.1 Gallionella sp. | reverse complement strand
GTGCTGATGATCTGCGACCCGCGCTTGATCAGCAAACCTTATGGCAAGCGCATCTGGCAAAGTTTGCCGCCGATGAAGCGAACCAGAGTGGAAGCTGAAGCGGTGGCATTTTTTAGAGGTACAGCGGAAATTAAAGACCAGAACCTGGCAGAGACAGTCTGCCTCGATTCCAGCAATCTGTTGGCATGACCGGAATATATCCAAAGAGTACAATCCCTTTCACGCCAAACAAATGCGTGCGCCGTTAACCCCTATAGGAGAAGCTCATGAACACCCTTATGAAATCCCTTATCACCGCCAGTATCGTTGCATCGCTCAGCCTGAACGCGATAGCCGACGATTCCGCAACCAAAGATCGCGAGGCCATGCACAAGGAGATGCAAAACCTGACTCCGGAGCAGCGTGCCGAAAAACACAAGGAAAAGCGTGAGGAATTCCAGAATAAATCACCGGAAGAACAAAAAGCGATGCGTAAAGAAATGCGCAAGCACATGGAGAACATGTCCCCCGAGGAACGGGCCAATCTGCGCAAGAAAATGGCCAAGAAGCGCGACGGCATGACACCAGAACAACGCGCGGAGCGTCGCGAGAAGAGGCGCGAGCATATAAAAAATATGTCACCGGAGGAACGCAAGGCAATGCGCAAAAAGATCAAGGAGCACAGGAAAAATATGCCTGAAGATAGCGATGACATCAGACCCGAACCCAAACCTGTAGACTGAAATAATCATGCCCGACAGGGTGAACAAGCCCTCCTCAGTTACTTGCCGGCTTTGTCGTTCCGCTGCCTTGAGCTATCACTCTCACGCTTCCATTCAGCATAACACTCAAGACCACAGAAATGTGCCATGTAGTCTGCTGCCTCAGGAATTACGGCCTCATTCAGCGGAATCTCTTTGCGGCAGATAGCGCAGGACACTTTCTCATCTTCAGATGAATCATATTGCTTGACCATGGCATACCTCCGAATATTCAGGTAAATCAGAATATCGGTGTTTCGTCGACCATGCAAGCAATGATCAGATCATGGTCGCCCACAGATCATGCTCATCCGAATCGGTGATCCTTACTTCGACGAAATCGCCCATGCTTAATTGCTGACCGTCTTCGATGTACACCAGACCGTCGATCTCAGGTGCATCTGCGGAACTACGCGCGATAGCACCCTCTATATCCACTTCGTCCACCAGCACTTTGATGGTCTTGCCGATCTTGCGCTTGAGGCGTTCCGCGCTGATCTCCTCCTGCAACTGCATCAAGCGTCCAAGGCGTTCCTGTTGCACTTCGGGCGGGACATGGTCGGGCAAGGCGTTGGCCACTGCGCCTTCCACCGGCGAATAGGCGAACGCGCCGACACGATCCAATTGCGCTTCTTCCAGAAAATCCAATAGTTCTTCGAATTCTTCCTCGGTCTCGCTGGGGAAACCAACGATGAAAGTGCTGCGCAACGTGAGATCCGGGCATATCTCGCGCCACTGCCCGATGCGTGCCAGCACGTTCTCGCTACTGGCTGGACGCTTCATCAGTTTTAGGATGCGCTGATTGGCATGCTGGAACGGAATATCGAGATACGGCAGTATCTTGCCCTGCGCCATCAATGGAATCACTTCGTCAACATGCGGATACGGGTATACATAATGCAGCCTCACCCATGCACGCTCTCCATCTGGTGTTTTCAGGCCGCCCATCGCCGCGACCAGCTCGGTCATGCGTGTCTTGAGCGGCTTGCCGCCCCAGAAGCCGGTGCGGTATTTCACGTCTACCCCATAAGCAGAAGTGTCCTGCGAGATCACCAGCAATTCTTTCACGCCCGCGTTGACCAGATTCTGCGCTTCCTGCATCACATCGCCGACCGGACGGCTGACCAGATCGCCGCGCAGACTGGGGATGATGCAGAAGGTGCAGCGATGGTTGCAGCCCTCGGAGATCTTCAAGTAGGCGTAATGTTTCGGCGTAAGGCGTATGCCTTGCACAGGTACCAGGTCCATATAGGGATCATGCGGTTTGGGCAGATGCTGATGCACCGCCGCCATCACTTCATCGGTGGCATGCGGGCCGGTGACGGCGAGCACGCTGGGGTGCGCCTGCTTCACGACATCGCCCTTCGCGCCCAGGCATCCTGTGACGATCACCTTGCCGTTCTCTGCCAGCGCTTCGCCGATCGCATCCAGCGATTCTTCCACCGCGCTGTCGATGAAACCGCAGGTATTCACCACCACCAGATCGGCATCCTGATAACTCTTGGAGATCAGATAACCTTCGGCGCGCAAGCGCGTGATGATATGTTCGGAATCCACGGTCGCCTTCGGGCAGCCCAGCGAGACGAAGCCGACTTTTTTCGGGGAAGTCTTACTCATCACGGACTTTCATTGTTTATACGCCGACCACAAGATTGACCATGAATATTGAACCGACTCCCGCCACGATCAGCAGCACCTGCTGAATGGTGTCTTTCAATTGGGTACGTTTGTGCAAACCCGGGATCAGATCGGCTACCGCAACATAGATCATGCTCGCCGCAGCCAGGGCCAACAGAGTTGGAACATAGCGTTGCATGGATTGCAAAGCGAAATAGGCCAACACTCCACCGACCAGCGTGGCCAGACTGGACAGCAGATTTAGTAGCAGCGCTTGTGCTTTACTGTAACCGGAATGCAACAGGATCATGAAGTCACCAACCTCTTGCGGGATTTCGTGTGCAATGATCGCCAGCGCGGTGACGATCCCCAGATTCACATCAGTCAGGAATGCAGCAGCGATGATGATGCCGTCGACGAAGTTATGGAAGGTGTCGCCCAGCATAATCATCGCGCCACTGCGGCGATTCATGTCGTGCTCATGCGGCTCATGCACTTCGCAGTGATCGTGGTGACAATGTCGCCACAGTAGCAATTTCTCCAGCGTGAAGAACAACAATATACCCGCAAGCACCGTGCCGCTCACCGCCGCCGCACTGCTGCCCAACTCCATCGCCTCCGGCAGAATGTCCAGAAATACGGCGCCCAGCAACGCGCCGATGGCATAACTGACCAGCGCATTCACCCAATGCGTGCGGGCGTTCAGCGCAAACAGAGCTGCGCACAGCACACTCAACATGCCGCCAACAACGCTGGTAACAACGATCCAGGCCAGAATACTCATGTTGTCGGTTTCAAAAAATTGGAAAGGGCGCGGATTATAGCTGATTGCCTGTTACTGAATCCGTATCTTCATAACCAGCGACTTGGTCGCCGTCTTTCGGGTGCCCGACCAAAAGTTCTTCTGCTGACGGCCCAGTCAAATGGCTGGTAGTTACATCATTGCATCGGCCACGCAGGAATCGCCGCATCAATCTTTTCTGCAGCCGGATAGTTTCAACGAGGGCGGCGATGACACGCTGGTAGTGCTGCAAATCATCGAAAGACAACCGCCTTCCCTTACGGTCTTTCAGCCATCATGATTTCAACGATGGGCGATGAGTGTGCTCGGTGGCGTCACCACGCCTGAGCGCTGCGCCAATGTGGCAAGATATTTTTTGAGTGGCATAATTTGTTGTCCTACTTTATATTTATTCCAACCAGATGAAAGTCCCCATGCGCCCGGTCACACCCTCGCGACGGTAGGAAAAAAACAGCTCGGATTCGCGATAGGTACAATGGTCGCCACCGTAAATTCGCGTGATGCCCAGCGTATTCAGACGCAAGCGCGCAAGCGCGTAGATGTCGGCGAACCACTTGCCGGATCGGCCGGGAATGAATGCCACGGTAGATTGCGGCTGTACATCGACGAAAGCGGAGCGCACCTCTTCATTGACTTCGAATGCACCCTGACTGATTGCCGGGCCCAACCACGCCATCAGGTTTTGCGGCGCGGCGCCCATTGCCTGCACGGTGGCCTCGACCACCCCCGCCGCCAGCCCTTTCCATCCTGCGTGTGTCACGCCGACCACACTGCCCTTCATATCGCACAGCAACACCGGCAGACAGTCTGCGGTCATTACCACGCACACTGCATCTCGATGCCTGGCGATGCAGGCATCGGCTTGCGGCTGACAGTTAGCCATGTCTGCATTTGCCACCACAGTTCCGTGCACTTGTTCCAACCACACTGGTTCGCTGGGCAAAAGTGTGTTGAGTAATATGCGGTTGCGCATCACGGATAGCGGCACATCACCGACATGGTCGCCGAGATTCAGACTGTCATAAGGAGCAACGCTGCTGCCACCCAAGCGGGTGGTCTGCAAGGCTCTGACATTGGCGGGAGCTGGCCAGTCAGGAATTAGACAGTGATTGAGCATGTTCATCGGCCCCCTACTCCTGTGATAATCCCGCATCCGGCTCGCCGGACAGCGGATTACCAGCCTTAGGTGCTCCAGCCTGCGGGCGAGAGGAAATAGCATCTTGGATTTGTAGTAGCAGTTGCTGCATGTCTTGCGGCAGCGGCGCCTGCCACTCCTTCGTTTCACCGCTTACTGGGTGCTCCAGCGCAAGACGCGTGGCGTGCAAGGCCTGACGCGGGAAGCTGGTCAACAAACTGCGCAGTAGTGGCACACATTTTTGCGGGCCTTTGATATACACGCTATCGCCCACCAGGGGATGTTTAAGATGCGCCAGATGTACGCGTATCTGGTGGGTGCGGCCTGTTTCCAAACGGCAGCGCAGTAGCGTGCAGCCCTGTCCTGAGCCCCCTGAGGTATCGAAGGGCGAAGCGGTCGGAAATTTCTTCTCGATCTGATAATGGGTGACGGCGGGCTTGCCGTTCTCCACCACCGCCATTTTCACGCGCTGAGTCGGATGGCGACCGATAGGCGCGTCCACTTTGCCGGCACGCATCATCTCGCCATACACTAACGCCAGGTATTCGCGCTGCACGGTGCGTGCTTCCAACTGCCGAACCAGGGCAGTCTGTGCGGCAAGCGTCTTGGCCACCACCAACAGACCGCTGGTATCCTTGTCTAGCCTGTGCACGATGCCGGCACGTGGCACCGCCTCAAGCTGCGGTCCGTGGTGCAGCAGCGCGTTGAGTAACGTACCTTCCCAGTTGCCGCTGCCCGGATGCACTACCAGTCCAGCCGGTTTGTTGAGCACCAGCAAGGCATCGTCCTCATAGATAATGTCTAGCGCGATATCTTCCGCCAGGTAAGGTTGTTCTGAAGGATGGGATTGCGGCAACACCTCGAGCTTTTCGCCCCCCCAGACCTTTTGCTTGGTCGTAGCAAACTCACCCTCCACTTTCACTTGCTGCCCGGTGATCCACTCCTGCAGGCGACTACGAGAATACTCCGGCAACAATTTTGCGAGTGCCTGATCTAGCCGCAAACCCGCACAATCACCCGGAACCACGAGTTGCAGGGCATCGTGTAGAGGGTGGTTTAAGTTATAATCGCTCAAATTATCTTTTGGATCAGTCATGCGACATAGTTTATCCGTATTCCTGCTGCTTACGTTAACCGCTTGTAGTACACCTAAGGATGCTGATGATTCGGCAAAGAAATCCGCCGAGGAAATGTATAACGAGGCCAAAACTACCCTCTCCGAAGAGGGCTATGAGTCGGCTATCAAGCAGTTTGAATCGCTGCAATCACGCTACCCTTACGGACGTTATGCACAGCAGGCACAGCTCGAAATTGCCTATGCCCATTACAAGCAAAAAGAGGCGGAATTCGCAATATCCGCTGCAGACCGTTTTATCAAGCAATATCCAAACAGCCCGCATGTGGACTACGCCTACTACCTGAAGGGCTTGGCCAACTTCCACGGCGAGACCGGCCTGCTTGGCTTAATGGGCGATCCTACCGAACGCGACCCGAAAGCAGCACAGGATTCCTTCGCCGCATTCAAGGATCTGGTATCGCGTTTTCCCGACAGTAAATACGCTCCCGACGCCAGATTGCGCATGCAATATATGATCAATGCGCTGGCAAAATATGAGATTCATGTCGCCAGCTACTACCAACGCCGCGGCGCGCACATCGCAGCGGTCAACCGCGCCAAAGAAATCCTGACTGTGTACCCAAATTCCCTCTCGACGCGTGATGCGTTGCTGATATTAGTGCAAAGTTATACTGAACTTGGCATGCAGGAATTGAGCAACGATGCACAGCGGGTACTGGACAAAAATTTCCCCCGGGACGTTGCCTCGCCAGCAAATTTGGCCGGCGAAAAATCCAAATAACGTCATCCAAGTAGCTGGCGAATAGATGTCGTATTTTCACACCAACCTTCTGTAATGAAATTTTGCAACCTATGCGGCGCACCGGTCGAAATGCGTATTCCGCCGGACGACAACCGCGTTCGCTATGTATGCACTGCCTGTGGCGAAGTTCACTACCAGAATCCAAAGCTTATCGTCGGTGCCATCCCGGAATGGCAGGATCAAATCCTGCTGTGTCGCCGCGCCATCGAACCGCGTCATGGATTGTGGACCCTTCCCGCTGGTTTCATGGAGAATGGAGAAACCACCATCGAGGCAGCAGCGCGCGAAACGCTGGAGGAAGCCAATGCGCAGGTGGCCATCGGCGAGTTGTATACCCTATACAACGTTCCCTACATCAATCAGGTGCACCTGCTGTTCCGTGCCACACTACACAAGCCTGATTTTTCTCCCGGTGCCGAAAGTCTGGAAGTGCGGCTGTTCACCGAACAGGACATCCCTTGGGAATCTTTGGCGTTCCGCGCGGTACTTTTCACTCTGCGACACTACTTCTCCGACCGCAAGAACAACACTTTCCATTTTCGCACTGGCGACATTCTCCCCCTCTAACGTTGCAGAGATTAAAGACTTTGCGCCTACCGTCTTTCTGCCTATAATTCGCCCGTCACTCTGGCTAGCTCACATAACTCATGGAAGCAGTTCACTCCTCCTTACCAATTACAGTGCTGCTACTTGCAGTTCTGCTACTCACAGGCTGTGCGGGATCTCGCAACCCCGACGACCCGCTCGAACCACTCAATCGCAGCATCTACCGGTTCAATGACAGCATCGACAAGGCCGTGATCAAACCGGTTGCGCAAGGTTACAAAGCCGTCATGCCATCACCCGCCAAGATCTTGATCGATAATTTCATCTCAAATCTGGATGATATCCTGGTCACCGCTAACGACCTGCTGCAATTTAAATTTACCCAAGCAGCATCCGATGGCGCACGCGTCCTGTTCAATTCAACTTTTGGCGTGTTCGGATTATTTAATGTCGCACACAGACTGGAGAAGCACCACGAAGATTTCGGCCAAACGCTCGGCTATTGGGGAGTCAGCCCAGGGCCATATCTGGTACTTCCAGTGCTCGGGCCAAGCTCGGTGCGCGATGCAACCGGACTCTATGTAGACGGTTTTGCGAGCGTACCCTACAACACTCAGCATGTACCCACCCGTAACCAGTATTATATTGCCACAGGCATTCACTACCGCTCATCATTGCTGGATCAGGAGAAAGTGCTTAATGAGGCCGTGATAGACCGTTACACATTCATCCGCGACACCTATTTTCTACTCCGGAAAAGTCAGGTGTACGATGGTCATCCCCCGCGCACACGCTATGACGAATGGGAAAACGGTGCTGGCCAATAGCCAGGCAAAATTGGTC
>JBAQWL010000132.1:0-7756 GCA_049298895.1 Gallionella sp. | reverse complement strand
TCCTGTGGCAGTGCACTAAATTTTCTTTGCCACACCTCGCGCGCTACTTCCAGTTCGGATTCTTTCAGGGCTGGCAACGCAGCATCGATCAACTCCTCCGCGATACCTTTCTGGCGCAACTCGTGGGTGATACGCTGCGTGCCGAAACGGCTGCGCTTCGCGTGCGCCAGTTGCGTGGCTGCACGTTCATCGGATAACCAGCCGCGCGCGGTCAGGTCATCCAGCAGCACATCCAGATCGACAGCTTGCGCTTGCTCGAAATCCTGGTCAGCTTGCACATGCGGCAACAACTTGCCGCGCAGTTCGGCGCGGCTGTATTCGCGGCGTGCCAGGTATTGCAACGCGCGCGCGCGTAAACTCAGTTCAGACTTTTTCCTCATCCGGGTGACCGGCCAAAAGTTTTTCGGCGGCTTTGCCAGCTTTGGCCCCGGATTTTTCACCCGCTTTTTCAGCTGCTTTTGCAGCCTTTTTATCTCCGCCTTCCAGCAGCGCCACACCCACCGCTTCGCGCACCTTGTTTTCGATCTCGAATGCAATCTCGGGATGCTCGCGCAAATATTCGCGCGCGTTGTCTTTGCCCTGGCCGATCTTTTCGCCCTTGTAGGCGTACCATGCACCAGATTTTTCCACCAGTTTGTGCAGCACGCCCAGATCGATGATCTCGCCTTCGCGCGAGATGCCCTCGCCATACAGGATATCGAAAAATGCTTCGCGGAATGGTGGGGCGACCTTATTCTTCACCACCTTGACGCGCGTCTCGTTGCCGACCACCTCGTCGCCCTTCTTGATCGCACCGATGCGGCGGATATCCAGGCGCACCGAGGCGTAGAACTTGAGCGCATTGCCGCCGGTGGTGGTTTCCGGATTGCCGAACATCACGCCGATCTTCATGCGTATTTGATTAATAAAAATCACCAGCGTATTGGATCGCTTGATGTTGGCGGTGAGCTTGCGCAGAGCTTGCGACATTAGCCGCGCATGCAAACCCATTTGTGGATCGCCCATGTCACCCTCGATCTCGGCCTTGGGTGTCAGCGCAGCGACAGAGTCGATCACCACCACGTCCACCGACGCTGAGCGCACCAGCATGTCGGCGATCTCCAGTGCCTGCTCGCCGTTGTCCGGCTGCGAGATGAGCAGGTCTTCCACTTTCACACCGACCTTTTGTGCGTATTGCGGATCAAGCGCGTGTTCCGCGTCGATGAAGGCTGCCGTGCCGCCTAGCTTCTGCATTTCGGCGATAACCTGCAGGGTCAGCGTGGTCTTGCCGGATGATTCCGGCCCGTATATTTCCACCACTCGGCCGCGCGGCAACCCGCCCACGCCCAATGCGATATCCAGGCCCAGCGACCCGGTAGAAACCACTTGTATGTCGCGCGCCACATCGCTTTCGCCGAGGCGCATGATCGAGCCTTTGCCGAACTGTTTTTCGATCTGGCTCAGTGCCGCCGCAAGTGCCTTGCTTTTGTTGTCATCCATTTTTATTCCCTTTCAAAAAAATGATAGCGGATTGTGGCACATCATTTTGCATTTGTACAGAACGTTCGTTCTCTTGTTGTTTTTATGCCATTTTTGTAAATTTATTCAGTAAGTTAATTACTCCTTGCAAGGAAATACGCACCGATTGTGCGCGAACTTCGTCACGGTTGCCGCTAAGGTGTTGCCGTTGCGCGTGAGTCTCGCCGCCTTTTATACCCCAAGCGAACCACACCGTCCCGACCGGCTTTTCAGGTGACCCGCCGTTTGGTCCGGCGATCCCGCTGACTGCCAAAGCCACCTGCGACGAACTGTTCTTTAGCGCGCCTTCCACCATCTCGCGCACTGTCGCTTCGGAGACTGCACCATGCTGCTTCAGTGTCGCATCACTCACTCCCAGCATCTGCTGTTTGGACAGATCGGAATAAGTGATGAAGCCGCGATCGAACCACGTCGAGCTGCCTGCCACATCGGTGATAGCCTGAGCTACACCACCGCCGGTGCAGGACTCCGCCGTCACCAGCAGCAGCCTGTGCGATTTGAGCGCACCACCTACCTGTACAGCGAGCACATCCATCAGGAATGAAGTCCGCGCAAGTCGGCCTGAATGTCACTCACCGCTTCAAGGCCGACCGCAATGCGGATCAGGCCATCCGTGATGCCTGCCGCCGCGCGGGCTTCCGGCGTGATGCGCGCATGGGTGGTACTGGCCGGATGGGTGATGGTGGTTTTGGTATCACCCAGATTGGCCGTGATGGACAGCAGCCTGGTGTTATCAATGACGCGCCATGCTGCTTCCTTGCCGCCCTTGACCTCGAACGACACGATGCCACCGCCGGTCTTCTGCTGCCTCATCGCCAGCTGATGTTGCGGATGAGAAGGCAAACCCGGGTAGAAGACGCGCTGAACATTGGGTTGTGTCTCCAGCCAGCTTGCCAATTGCAAGGCATTGGTGCAGTGCGCCTCCATGCGCAGCTTCAGCGTCTCCATACCCTTCAGGAATATCCAGGCGTTGAACGCGCTCATGGTCGGCCCGGCGGTGCGCAGGAACTGGTACACGCCTTCCAGATTCTTCTTGCTGCCCAGCACCGCACCACCCAGTACGCGACCCTGCCCGTCGATATACTTGGTGGCGGAATGGATCACGATGTCGGCGCCCAGTTCAAGCGGGCGTTGCAGGACGGGCGTGCAGAAACAGTTATCCACTGCCAACAGTACGCCGCATTTTTTGGCGATCTCTGAAATCGCCGCGATGTCAGAAATCTCGGTGAGCGGATTGGAGGGGGTTTCCAGGAAGAACAGTTTTGTGTTTGGGCGTACCGCCGCCTGCCATTCCTTGACATCAGTTGCGGAAACATAAGTCGTCTCAACACCAAATTTTTTGATGATGTTGTTAAACAGATTGACTGTCGCGCCGAACAGGCTGCGCGAGGAGACGATGTGATCGCCCGCCTTCAGCACGCCCATCACACACGCCAGTATCGCCGACATACCCGAGGCTGTGGCGACACATTGCTCCGCGCCTTCCATCGCGGCGAGGCGTTCCTCGAACATCGTGACAGTCGGATTGGTGAAGCGCGAATAGATGTTGCCCGGCTGTTCGCCGATGAAACGTGCGGCGGCTTGCGCGGCATTTTCGAACACGAAGCTGGAGGTCAAAAACAACGCTTCGCTGTGTTCGCCGAACTGGCTGCGCACCGTACCGGCATGCACTGCCAGGGTTTCCGGTTGGTATGTATTGCCTGTCATGTGCATCCCCTGAAAACAAAAAACCCGGAAAGCTTAGCGCTAAACCGGGTTTCCCTCGCTTTAGCTGTATTTATTATGCGCCCGCAAGCTGTTCCTCAAATCGGCGCAGTTCGTAAACTAGCACCAGTTTCACAGCATTGTCAAATCATTCTCCGATTTCTGCCAGATCGAGTGCCATCTGGTTGGCAGTATCGCTCTGCGGCGACTTGCCTTGACTGCGCCGCGCTTCAACTTCATTCAAGTACGCGGCGGTGATGTCTCCAGTGATATAGCGGCCATCAAAGCATGACGCGTCGAAGCTGCTGATATGCGGATTAGCCTTGCTCACTGCGGCCTTTAGATCGGCGAGGTCCTGGTAGATGATGCGGTCCGCGCCGATCTCGCGGCAAATCTCATCGTCGCTGCGCCCGGTGGCGATCAATTCCTGCGGACTGGGCATGTCGATCCCATACACATTCGGGAAGCGCACCGGCGGCGCGGCTGAAGCGAAATAGACCTTGCGCGCACCGGCATCGCGCGCCATCTGCACGATCTCGCGACTGGTAGTACCGCGCACGATGGAGTCATCCACCAGCAGCACGTTCTTACCCTTGAATTCGACACCGATGGCATTCAACTTCTGGCGCACCGATTTTTTTCGCATCGCCTGTCCCGGCATGATGAAGGTACGGCCGATATAACGATTCTTCACGAATCCTTCGCGAAACGGGATGTTAAGTCGGTTGGCCAATTGCAGGGCGCTCGGGCGGCTCGAATCGGGGATCGGAATCACCACATCGACATCAATCTCGTCCCAGGTGCGCTTTATTTTATCGGCCAAGTATTCACCCATGTACAAGCGCGTTTCATACACTGAAATGCCGTCAATCACAGAATCCGGACGAGCCAGATAGACATACTCGAAAATGCACGGGTTCAGGCTGGCCTTGTCGCTGCATTGCTTGCTGTGCAGCTTGCCGTTGAAATCCACGAACACCGCTTCGCCGGGCGCGATATCTCGCAGGAACTTGAAGCCCAACGTATCGAGTGCGACGCTTTCTGACGCGACCAGGTAGTCTTTGCCTTGCGCTGTTTCATTCACGCCGATCACCAGCGGGCGAATGCCGAAAATATCGCGAAACGCCAGCAGGCCGTAGCCCGCGATCATTGCAACAGCAGCATACGCACCATGACAACGCTGGTGTACACCTGACACTGCGGCAAAAATTGTTTTAGCATCGAGGCGGTATTGTTTGGATTTGCTCTGCAATTCGTGTGCCAGCACATTGAGCAATACTTCCGAGTCGGAACTGGTGTTGACGTGGCGCAGATCCTCCACAAACAACTGCTCTTTCAACTCATCAGCGTTGGTCAGATTGCCGTTGTGTCCGAGTACGATGCCGAACGGAGAATTCACATAGAACGGTTGTGCCTCATTATGATCCACCGCTGAACCGGCAGTCGGGTAACGCACATGCGCGATCCCCGCATTACCCATTAACGCGCGCATATTTCGGGTGCGAAACACATCGCGCACCAACCCATTGTCCTTGTGCAAATGAAAGGTGTGGTTGTCCAGCGTGGCAATGCCGGCGGCATCCTGACCGCGATGCTGCAAGACTTGCAAGCCGTCATACAACAGTTGATTGACCGGTGCTTGAGAGATCACTCCGAGAATGCCGCACATGATTTTTTATCCCAAAAAATAACTACCCGGAAATTAATTGCGCGCCCGGTAATGGATGCGCTGCGCGATGTTTTCCGGCAACCAGACTTTCGCCAACAAGGCAACGTCTTCTGCACTACGACTTATCAGGGCATTACGCCAAAATGGTCGTTCCGGAATTTCCGTCGTTCCGGCCAGCCACACCAGAGCCAATACCACCAGCAAACCACGCAGCACCCCGAACAATCCCCCAAATGCTCTATCCAACTGACCCAGCCCGATCATCTTTAGCAACTTGGAGAGTCCCCACACCAGCACACTCCACACGATCATCACTACTACGAACACCATGGCATAGGCTCCCGTGGCGCGCAACATCTCGTGCTGGATCGGAATATGTTGCGCAAAATCATCTGCGTACATATTACTTAACATAAATGCCAGCGGCCAGCCCAACAACGACAGCGCTTCGTAAAGCAAACCTCGCCACAAACCGAACAAAATCGAAACCAGCAATATTGCAATTACAGCAAGATCAAATCCGGTCATCTACGGCTCATAAAGGAAAAATTTGTGTCTTCACTCACGATCCCTTGGCAGTCATGACTACCGGATGTAACCCATGCTTTTCCAATTGCTGGCCCACTTTTTCAGCCTTTTCACGATCAGCGTATGGGCCGACGCGCACACGTATCACGTCAGCAACCTTTTCAGTATAGGCGGCTCTGAAGCCCCATTTTTTCAAATTGTTCAGCAGCTGTTTCGCTGTATCGGCATTCGAGTATGCGCCAACCTGCGCAACAAATCCCTCAGCAACCACACTGGCAGGCTTGTCTGTAGTCTTGGATGCTGTCTGGGAGCTGGGTTGCTCCCTGTCCGGCACTTTATTGGGTGTAGCAGGTGGCGTCACGGCGGGGTCAAGTAGGGACACGCTTGACGGCAACACGACCGTCGTGTCTGAGCCCGACACTTTTGGCACAAACTCACCAACTTCATCCGCAGCTGGAATACGCAATTCGATGTCTTGCCTGCTCGAGCTGGGCTCGCTGTCCAACACCATCGGCAATATCACCACTACCGCCAGCGTGAGTGCGAACGCACCGATTAAACGGCGTCGCGCTTTTCGCCTGAGATTCTGCTCATCGACTGAGATCTGTTTTGCCATTTTTAAATCTCGCTTGATTGATTTCATACTAAGTGACGCGTAGTCCTCGAGCTTGCATCACTTCAGCCACCGTATAGAACGATCCGAAGGCGGTGATTCTATCATTTTCGCCTGCCGCTTTATAGGCATACCGCAGCGCTTCGGCAATGTTGCCATAGACTTTGATCTCGCCACACACTCGGGCTTGTTGCAGCACCTGCTCTAGCTCCCCTGCGGACGCACCACGCGCTGTGTCGATACCTGCAACCAGCCAGGTATCGATGTGTGCATCCAGGGCTGCCACCACGCCAGCTATGTCCTTATCCTTGAGCATTGCGAACACCGCATAAGTGTGTGGACACAACGGCAAGCTGGCAAGATTCTGCGCCAAAGCGCGCGCCGCATGTGGGTTGTGCGCCACATCCAGGATCAAAGCTGGCTTGCCGGGAACAAGCTGAAAGCGCCCCGCCAACTCCACCCCATTCAAGCCACGCCGTACCGCTTGCATACTCACTGGCAAGCGTTCTTTCAACGCATCCAACGCCGCCAGCGCCGCGCTCGCATTGTGCAACTGAAATGCGCCGCGCAACGCAGGGTATGGCAATGCACTACGTCTTCCCAACTTGCCGCGATAATCCCATTGACCCTGATGGACAGCAAAACTGAACTCGCTACCTAAGCGCCAAAGCTCAGCACCAACCTGCTGTGCCTGTGCGCGTATCGCTTGCGGCACATCACTATCTGCACAGATCGCTACATGGCCATTACGGAAAATGCCCGCCTTCTCGAAAGCGATCTGCTCGCGCGTGTCGCCCAGATAATCCGTGTGGTCGATATCCACGCTGGTGACCACCGCGCAATCATTGTCGAAAATATTCACCGCATCCAGCCTGCCGCCCAGCCCCACTTCCAGGATGGCGACTTCAACCTTGTGCGCGATGAAGCAATGTATCGCGGCCAAGGTGCCGAACTCGAAATAGGTTAATGAGACGTCACCGCGCGCCTGCTCGATCTGCGCAAACGAAGCACACAGCTCGGCATCGCTGGCCTGCTGCCTGGCGACGCGCACCCGCTCGTTGTAGTGCAGCAGATGCGGCGAGGTATAGCAGCCGACGCGGTATCCGGCAGCGTGCAGGATGGATTCCAGCATCGCGCACACCGAACCCTTTCCGTTGGTACCGCCGACCACGATGATCGGAAAGTCCGGATTGAGATTCAGCCGCAGTTTGACCTGTGCCACGCACTCCAGACCGAGCGCGATAGTTTTGGGGTGCAGGGATTCGAGGTGGATTAGCCAGTCGGCTAAGTTAGTAGGCATGTTGTCTTGTAGGGTGTCAATAAGTGAAGCGCATTGCACCAAATTTCGGGGAGCATCCGGTGCAATGCCCGTTGGTTATTGCACCCTACTCCGACTTAATACCCATAGATAAATAATGCGCGCACATTTGTGTAATTACCTTCCTGAAAGAAGGGAGACATCCTATCAACTACTTTTCTGAACGGATTGTACGTATTGCTTTCACGGTTATGTGCCAACTGAGCTGGAACCATAAGAAACAAATAGTCCGCTTCTGTACAAATGTGACATTTCCACAAATCCAAGAAATCCATATTACGCGGGTTCAAGTTTGAAGTGCAACGCCTGACTTGAAGAATAGCTGACTGGGTGTTTTGTATTCAAGTCTTTTTCTGGGTCGGTTGTTCAATCTGGTCATTGCCGTATCAATCTCCTGTTGTGTAAT
>JBAQWL010000131.1:0-5342 GCA_049298895.1 Gallionella sp. | reverse complement strand
GCCCAAGCCAAGGTTGGTGTTGTTCAAGCCCTTGTCTGCTTGAAAATGATACGACAAAAATCCAGCGTTCAACCAAAGTTGATCTATAGTCTTTGCTTCGGTGAGTGTGAATGGTGGTAGTGCATCCGCGCTGGCATTTATGCAATTGGCTGCCAGAAAAATTGCCAGCGCGAGCTTGAGTACTAGGTGATGTTGGCACATTCCCCTTTTCCGATTAGCCATATGCTTGCACAGGTCAACGTATTAAAGCGTATCAAGGGGGTAAGTATCACATGGCACTTGGTTAAGCCCGATGGATGATTATTTGACGCCGAGCCCTTGAGGTTGCTGTATGAATAATTCAGGATCAACCATTGCACCGTTAAGCACCACGCTCCAGTGCAGATGCGGGCCCGTGGCGCGCCCTGTTTTTCCGGAAAGCCCGATGCGCTGACCTTTGCTTACCGTTGCGCCGGTTTTCACGTCGATCTGGTCAAGGTGGCAGTACATGGTAATCAGCCCATTGCCATGGTCGACAAAGATCGTCTTGCCGTTGAAAAAATAATCATCGACCGCCAGCACCCGGCCATGCGCGCTCGCCTTGACCGGTGTGCCGCGCTCTACCGCCACATCAAGGCCGGCATGGGGTGCGCGCGGCTCTTCATTGAAGAAACGATGCACACCAAAACGCCCGGCCAGTTCCCCTTCAACGGGCAGGATAAATGCCAGATCGGTATCCTGCGCAGCGCGCCAGTGGCGTTTCAGCTCCTTGATGACAGCGATCTCGCGGTCAGCGCGAGCCAGATCTGCGGCCGATAGTTGCACCTTGCTCTTATCCTCAAGGATGATGTGCTGCTCGGGGTAATCTTTTGCGTTGACCACAAAGTCCTGCGTTTTCGTTACGCCACCGATTTTAACGCGCAGCTCATGCGAACCCGGCACCACATCAAGCGGCAGGCCGACCACCGCGTACCATAGCTCGTGATCGGATGTAACGAGAACAGGCTGATCGCCAAACCATGTTTGCGGTGTATCTGGAATGGTAGAAACACTGCCGAGCGGAATGATCGCAACGCCGCCGGGCACATTGGAAGCTTGCGGGAGGCTGGCATGTGCAAGTAGAGGAAAAACTAAAACGAAAAGGCCAAATCTGAAGCAGATTCGGAACGTGATGGTAATAAGTGTATGCATAGTTTCTTCTAGCAGAGATACCCGTGTTAAGGGGGCGGCATAGGAATTATTTTTGGGACTTTTTATTTCGCCGACACCCTTGGAGAATTATTTGATGCTTCATCCCGAAATTCCTCTGCAAAACGTACCCTGGTCATGAAACCCTCAGTTTAGTTTAATAAACTATAACGGTGTCTACCAAAGTGTGGGTGGCCCACTTATAAAAATATAGTTACCAACTTACTGCATTTTATATAAGCAAATGCTAGAATGCGCCGCCTTCAATTTTGGGTGCATTTTCTCCTTGTTTGTTTGATGCATTCAAAGCTAGTCAAAGGCTTTTAACTTATCAACTTAAACCCTCAAGGAAATCAAATGACACACCCTGCTCTTGTTGCCGCCCTGTTGGCTCTTGCATTGACGGCTTGCGGCGAAAAGCCTGCTGAAGCTCCTGCTGCTCCTGCTCCTGCTGCTGAAGCTCCTGCTGCTCCTGCTGCTGAAGCTCCTGCTGCTGAAGCTCCTGCTGCTGAAGCTCCTGCGAAATAAGTATCTGGTTTCAGGCAAACAAAAAAGCTGGCGTAAGCCAGCTTTTTCTTTTATGCCAAGAGTTGAGAGAGCACAATTACCCGCACGCCCCAATAGCCCCACAACTGGTGCAGAGGGGGTCTCCTAATGTTTGACTCTAATGTCATGGCACACCCTTGAGCAGCGGTACGTACTCCGGGCTCTCGGAGATAGTGTTGTGATTCGCGCTGGCTACAACTCTGAGCGTCGCAACCCCGCTATGAAAACGTGCGTAGAGCGCTTCCGTGCTGGTGCGCGGGATGACTTCATCGCGCTCTGCCGCGACGACCAGCGTAGGCGCAGTAACCAGAGCCGCATATCGCCACGTTTCAAACTTGTCCAGCAGCAGCCAGCGGATGGGGAAGTAGGGAAACTGGCTCGCCGCCAACCCTACAAGGCTGTCGTATGGCGTGATCAGGATAAGTCTGGCAGCGGGGCGCAGGCTTGTCAGATGAACTGCGACTCCGCTGCCCAAGCTGCGGCCGATAACCACGACATTGGGATGCTCGGTGCCAACCCTGTCAAACAGAACAAGCGCATCGGCAACCAGCGCGTCTTCCGAGGGCTTCCCCGAACTTCCGCCGTAGCCCCGGTAGTGCATCAAGTAAATGGCGTGCTTGGGAAAGGCAGCAGCAAGACCTGGCAAACTGAAGTTGACGTCTTCTGCGTTGCCGCCGAAGTAGACCACGGCATCCAGCCCTTTCCTTGGCATCGCTGTAACTTGCACTTGAGCGCCATCAGTCGGCAACGTGAAATTCGATGCGCCAATTGCGGTCGAGGGCGGTGGTGGAAAGTAGATCAAGGAGCGCTGGAACGCGAAGAGCAGGGCGCAGCACGCGAGATATACAACAATCGCAACGACAGCGAGCATGAGCAGGGAGCGCGGCATGGGGCTGGTGTTTACGCTCACAGTATCGAAGGGGTCAACATTGAAATCATTTCCTTGACTTTTTCATTTCGCCGACACCCTTGGGTAATTGTTTGATGCTGGTCCATTAAGATCGGTGACGTGCTACTTTGCTAGACCTGACCCTGACGTTCCCGGCCGCCGTTTAGCAGGGCTTCAATCAACGGAGGCATGATTTTCACCCTGCCAGTCGCGCATAAGGAAATTTTTTCTGTTGCGGCGTATGATATGCGTGATTCAGTCAATTTACGGAGGACATTCTATGCGAAAACAGCGTACTATTTATACATCCCCACTGGATGCGCTAGTAACAGTGAGCAAGCAACTCAGCCTGTACGAAAACCAGCACGGCATGGATTCAGAGACGTTTTTCGACCGCTATCAAAAGGGCTTGGTCGGCGATGAGGCCGAGTCAGTAGAGTGGGCGAACGCTTATCGGCATTATGTTGCGCTGCACCAACAATTGGGAAGCCAGTTGCGTGTTGCTGCATAGTTTTCTAGAGCGTTACTTTGCAGAAATTGAGGCGGCTGTCACCCAGCTACCCGCCTATGCCGAGAGCTATGTAGAAGAAATTCTGACCTCTGAACGTGCTAACCTGCGCATACGTCTGTCTGCGCTTTCAAAGTGGCTGTCTGTTGGAAATTAACGAAGCGATAATCATTGAAAATGGTGTGCTTAAAACGCTGGGCTATCGCTACCATTTGCAGCGCGCAGGCAATGAGTTGCTGTTCCGTTATGACAATACGCCACACTTCCCTGACTTGCCGAGTTTTCCGCACCACAAGCATCTTCGCGATGCCGTCGTTGCCTCAAATAAGCCTGATTTACTGGATATTTTGCAAGAAGCGAAAATAAATAGTTGATTCGCTACGCGGGCTGTCATGCAATAAAGCTAGACTTGACCCCACGGTCTCCTTGTTGATCTCGTATTTCATTCAGGCGCATTCAAACCTATGGTGCGCAGAGCAGACTGAAGACGTTTCGTTGCTTCTTGCAGTGTCTTGATGGCGGCTGTATGGTCTCCACCCGCCGCCTGCTTTTCGGCGGTACCGTGTGCCTTGAGTGCATCCTGGACAAAACGCTCGCTCAATTTGATCAGGTTTTCGCCTGGTTTTAATTGGTTGATGGCGATCGGTATCAGTTCCTCGTAACTGTGGTAACGCGCCATCTCGTATTCGAATTCTTCGGCCGGTGTACTGAACACATGGTCGTACACGAAGGCTGTCGATGCAAGTAATTCGTTGAGAACCGAAATATATATGGCATGCACTTTTTTCAGAAGCTCAGAACCTTCATTAAACTTGCCGTCGCTCACCAGCTTCTGGGCGCGGTAGATCAGGCTGTAGGTGGGCTCGATCGCTGCATCATATTTCGTTGCGTCTTTCGCTGGCATGCCCTTGCGGACATTCTGATAGGTGGCATCGAAGGCACGCACATCATCCATCTGCTCGGCGTATTGCTCTCGCTGCTTCGTTTCCGCCTGTAGCGGATCGGAAGAAAGTCGTACTGCATCTTCTATCACACTCAACGCTTCGCCCAGGAACACATCGGCCCATACCATGTTGCCTTCGTTGTAGGCATCGACCGCCCTGCCATAAAGGGTGCGCGCCAATTCCATCGGCTGTATGAGGTGCTCTTGCTTGTTTTGGGCTGTGCGCCCGGTGAGCGGAGATTTATCCAGCAGCATCTTGACCAGCTTCATCTCCTGCTGGATTTCTTCCCGGGAGGGCTCGACACCAAAATAATCTGCCAATGAGGGTTTTGAAACGCCCAGTGCCAAGGTTAGCAACCACAGCGCAATCGCTTTTCGAATCAACAACGCCACTTTACGGCAATTTGTTTTTTGCATGGCATCGACCGTCCATGAAAGGGGCGAGGCCGAAGTTTGCCTGCCATCCCCGAAATAGACCACATAATAATTATGTGCGAATTCGCTAATCGCCGCTCAGCAAACTCAGAGCGGATATTGATTTATAAATTGTAGGAACCGGTCTGTCCTCTATTATTACTCTCAGTTTGTAACTATGGCTAAGTGACTTCGCTCAGATGCAGAAACAAATTTTACTGCGTCTATAAAAACCAAAGCGAAATAGCTGTTGTATTGAAGTGTGGTAAATTCATGAGAGTATCGCCATTTTGCAAATCCATCGCTTATATACCCGATCTGCTTTTCAAACTCTGGAAAACTCCAACCATAATTAGTGATAGAAGGATGAGAAAATATTTTCTGTTGAGTTTGTTCCGGCAAATCCCTAAATAGCGTCAAAATATCGTGACCTCGAGGAGTCTCGTGTTTAATCACATAATGCAAATATTTGATGTAGAGCTCGACTGAAAATGCCAAGCAGACAATTTCGACTCCCATAGTAGGGCGTGCACCAAATGCTTTTGCTGCGGAGGGATTTCCTGGCGAATTGGCCAGCTTGTTAATCAAGGCCTCGTTACTTTCTTTTAGCACTTCGTAAGCATTAAAAAAGTCTTCAGCGTTTGTCTGTAAAAACATTTTGAGCTACCTCTAAAACCGTGGTCTGTCCCCTATTGTTTTTGATTATTTTTCACTGCTGATTTCGCCTTAACCAAGCTATACCAAGCGATACCAAACCAAACCACGTTCAGCAATATCCCAGTGATTGTGGGATACAGAAGGTCGTAGATCGCTTTGACTGACCCCGCGAATACAATAAATGGTGCAAACATTAAGATTGTGGCCATCACTTGAGG
>JBAQWL010000130.1:0-4418 GCA_049298895.1 Gallionella sp. | reverse complement strand
ACCGGGTGCAAGCACCTGGTTGACACCGTTCAGCGACGCACTTTCAGCATAGCGTTTATCGGTAACATTATTAAGCCGCGCATACACCTGCCAGTCCTGATTCAGGATATAGCTGGCAGTCAAGTTCAACAAGTCATGGCCGGCATATGTCTGTGTATTGGCCGCATCCAGCCAGTAACTGCCGAGCGTGACGACTTCTGCACCAAGGCTGCCACCGTTCATGATGGCCGGTGAGTAAACAAGCCGGATATTTGCGATGGTGCGCGGCGCGCTTTCCATTTCATGGCCGCTATAGTCAGCAGTAGCCACAATTGGATCAAGCACCCACTGCTCGTAAGTATGCTTGGCGTAGCTGTAAGCGATATCCAGCCGCAGCGTTTTGATGATGTCGGCTTTAACACCGATTTCGATGCCTTGATGCAATGTTTCTCCGGCATTGGTCGAAGTGGTTGCAGTGGTCAAAGGATCTTTGTAGCTGAGAATATCGTCGTGCTTCGTCATGCGATATAGCGACGCCTCGTAGCCTATACCTGCCGGGCTGTTACCGCGCAATCCCAGTTCATAACTATCGACACTCACCGGCTTGAGTGCGACGGCAGCCTGTGCCGCAGTTTGTGCCGAACCAGCATTTGAAGCAGCAGACGGGCGGAACAACTGTCCCTCCGATGGTGTGCGGAACGCATGGTTATATGCGCCGAACACATTGAAGTTTTCATTAAACGTATAGGCTGCGCCAAGTTTTGGGCTGACTTGTCTATAGTTCGTATCAGTGTCAGCAACATGCCCGTAAACTTTCGTACCCACCGAAGTGACGACACTTATCGGCGTTGCAGCCAAATTATTCTGGTACTGGTAACCCATATCGTCATAACGCAATCCGGCGGTAACGCGCAAAGCCGGCGTCGGTGACATTTCGCCATGGATATAAGGCGAGATACCCTGATAAGTCACGTTGTAATCGTAGATTTGCGCACCGGTAACATAGGAGGTATAGACCCTGGTGTAGCCCGTACCGGCGGCGGTTGTGGTGATACTGTTTTCTTTTCGGCCGCCCGGGCTGTGATCGATATCCACACCGACGATCAAACGCGTGCGGTTTGGCGCGAAATCAACGCGATATTTAGCCATGAGTCCGAGCGACTGGTTGTTGGTGTTGTAAACCGTCGGGTCATAGCCCAAGGACCAGTTTGCCAAAAGATCCATGTCGTCATTTCGATAATAGGGTGTGAGACTCAACAACGCGCCTCCTGATAACTCGGTCTCATATGCGCTGGACAGACGAAATGCCTTGACCTTGCGAAAGGAAATGGGCGTGTAATTCACGGTTGGGTTATTGAGGTAATCGTTAAGCGAAATGGTAGAACTTCCCGCCGTCTTCTGATCGATATTGGAGATCGTTGCTACTGTTTTCAAAAAGGCCGCTTCCCCGACGGCTTTATCCCACCGCACTGTTCCGCTTTGACGGTCATAACCGGTTGCCTGCCGCCAGCCGCCGGTGCTGGTCAGATTCAGATCGGCGCGCGCGCCATCGTTACCCCAGGTATTGCCGCCACTAAGCAACATCCGCTTCCAGCCAAAGCTGCCCGCTTCGGCCTTCGCTTCGAGTTCCGGTTTGGCCGGTGCTGGACGCGTGAGCACATTGATCACTCCGCCAATCGCGTCTGAACCATATAGCGCGGTCCCCGGCCCTTTGGTGACTTCGATCCCGCCCGATTGCGGCAAGTTGACTTCATACAGGGCATTATGATTGAAGAAACCTGTGGAACGCGTAGGCACGCCATCTTCAAGGTAAGAATAGACCGGGCCGGTAGTCAGCGGTTGACGGATCGCGGTTTGATGCCCTTCTCCGCCGGTCACGTTGACCCACACGCCGGGCACACGCCCCATGATTTGGGAAGGATGAGATACATTGGCGGCACGGACAGCTTCACCGGAAATCTTGCCTATGGTGGCAGGCGTCTCTGATTTCTTCTGTGCCTCACGCGTCCCGGTAACCACCACCTCATCGAGCTGCACGGCATCCGAGCCATCTGCTGCATGAGCCGCATCAACAAGGCCCACATACACACAACTGAGTGCCAGAATTTTCCCGCCGATTTGCAAGCCCATGTTCATTACCGCCTCCTGTCAATTCATCAAGACGGTTAAATAATACATAACTGATACATATTTGGTATGCGGCATTTTGTCGCACCCCGGAATTTGCCGCGGATTCGGCACAATCAATTTCCTATAATATATGCCTTGTTGGATATCGTTGAACCGCTACAATGTAAACGGTAAATACGCCCCCGGTACTGCATGCGCCCTGACTTGAATCGACCCGTTCTGGTAGAACCACCCGTAAACCGTCTGGTGAGACGACTGGTCATCTTCACCCTGCTTTGTCAGGCCAGCAATCCGGCTTTGGCCTGGGAAAGCTCCGACCCGTTCGGCACGAATGCGATGCTGCCTGCCAAGCCCGCGTTACGCCTGGATGGCGCAAGTGGCGACCCATGTGCCGAGTCCTTTCCGGATCGTGCGATCAATTTGCCGGAAGTGGTCAACCTGGCCTTGTGCAACAACCCTCAAACCCGCGCAGTGTGGGCAAGTTCGCTGGTCCAGGCAGCGCAGGTGGGAGTGGGCAAGGCCGCATATTTGCCCAGTGTCAGTCTGGATGCCTCGGTAAATCGCACAACACTGGGATCATCTGCCAGTGTCGATCAACAAAGCGTTGGCGTAACGCTTTCCTATCTGCTGTATGACTTCGGCGCGCGCTCCGCCAACCTGGAAAATGCGCGCCAGTTGCTTGCTGCCGCGAGTGCGACACAAGACAGCACGGTGCAATCAGTATTCCTGCTTGCAGTGCAGTCCTACTATGAGACTCAGGCGAGACTTGCCGCGCTTGATGCCACTACAGAATCAGAACGGGCCGCCAAGGAAAGCTTTGCCGCTGCCGAGGCACGCTACAAAACCGGTAGCGCAACGCCCGCCGACAAACTGCAAGCACAGACCGCTTATTCCCAAGCCACGCTGAACCGCATCACCGCCGATGGCAACTTGAAGAACGCTCAGGGTACGCTGGCAAATATGCTGGGCCTGGATGCCAACCGGAATGTTTCGCTGGCCGCCTCCAACACAACGGTGATGCCCAATGATTTTGAAGGCGACATTAATGCGCTGATCGAAGAAGCGCGCCGGCGTCGTCCGGATCTGCAGGCCGCAGCAGCGCAGGTAAAGGCTTATGAAGCCAGTGCCGAGGCAGCACGTGCCGCAGGCAGGCCATCTATCTCCCTGACCGCTTTCGCCGATCAGAACAGGAGCGCGGGTATCGACACCCATGGTTCCAGGTTAGGCATCAATTTGAGCGTACCGATCTTTTCGGGATACGCGCCCACCTATCGCGTGCGCGCCGCCGAAGCGCAAGTCGAAGCCAGGAACGCCCAGCTTGAGCAGTTGCGTTTGCAAGTGGCACTGGATGTCTGGGCGGCCTATCAGCACCTTACTACTGCGACGCAATCGCTGCGTTCCAGCGCCGATCTGCTGAACAGCGCAGAACAGTCGGAACGCGTTGCACTGGGCAGATACAAGGCCGGTGTGGGCAGCATGCTGGATGTGCTGAGTGCGCAAAGCGCATTGGCCAGCGCGCGCCTGCAACGCATTCAATCCACCTTTAACTGGAACACCAGCCGCGCAGCGCTTGCTCAGGCCATGGGCAGCCTGGATGCAAGCCTGCTGCAAACGTTATCGGATGCCAGCGGTCAAACGCCCGATAGAGATCCCACCCAGAAGAACCATCAGCAAAGCCAGCCATGAATAAATTGTTCCGGTCACCGCTAGTGTTGATCATTATTTCCGTATCCGTCATCAGCATAGGCATCGGCATTTACTGGCAGTTCTACAAGATTGAACCGCCGCAATACCGTACACAGCCCGTGGAAAAAGGCGACATCAGCCAGACTGTCTCGGCCAATGGCACGATCAACCCGGTGACGCTGGTGAGTGTCGGCACGCAGGTTTCCGGGACGGTGAAAAAGCTCTACGTGGACTTCAACAGCAAGGTCGAAAAGGGCCAGATATTGCTGGAGTTGGATGATGCCCTGCTCGCGGCACAGCAAAAACAGAGTGCGGCCAATGTGCAAAATGCCGAAGCCTCCCTGGAACTGGCGACTGCCAACGAAGCACGGATGCGCACCTTGTTCGCGCAGGAATATGTCTCACGCCAGGAACTGGATAGCGCAGTGCAGGCCAAAAAATCCGCAGAAGCGCAATTGAAATTGACGCAAGCGACAGTGGAAAAAGATCGCGCCAATCTCGCCTACTCGGTGATCCGTTCGCCGGTGTCGGGTGTGGTGGTCGACCGCTCGGTGGATGTCGGCCAAACCGTTGCCGCCAGTTTGCAGACCCCGACGCTGTTCAAGATCGCGCAGGATCTATCC